>JANMCB010000309.1:0-1949 GCA_031360805.1 Rhodoferax sp. | reverse complement strand
ATCAGCCGGTTCAGGCGGCCGGTCTTGAGTTTGCACATGGAGGCAAGCTCGGTCACATCTTGCCCGCTCACGTAAAGCTCGCAGGCGCGGTAAGTGAGCGCGCGCAAGGCCTCAACTTCGGTTTTCATTTCCGCCAGCTTGAACTGTACCCATTGCTGGTCGGCCAGGGTCGCGCCAAACAGCTTGCGCTCCTGCGCCCATTCGATCGTCCACTGGATGCAGTTGGTCAAGCCCTGCAACGCACTGCCCGCCGCCCACAGGCGCTCTTCCTGGAACTGCATCATCTGGTACATGAAGCCCTGGCCTTCGGCGCCAATGCGGTTGCGCTGGGGCACACGCACTTCGTCGAAATAGATCAAACCGGTGTCGCTCGAATTCATGCCGATTTTGCGGATCTTGCGAGCCACCTCGATGCCCTTGACGAGCTTGCGGTTCACGCCTTTGCCAGGGCCTTCACGCATCGGCACCATGATCAGGGTCTTGTTCTTGTGCTGGTTGCCGCCGGTGGCGCTTTGCGCGTCGCCGGTATTGACCAGCATGCACATCCAGTCGGCCTGCAGGCTGTTGGTGATCCACATCTTCTGGCCACTGATGACGTAGTCGTCGCCATCCTTGCGGGCATAACTTTTGATGGATGCGACATCGCTGCCCGCGCCGGGTTCGCTCACGCCAATGCAGCCGACCATGTCGCCGGCAATGGATGGCGCCAGGAATTCACGTTTGAGGTCGTCGCTGCCGAAGCGCGCCAGTGCGGGCGTGGCCATGTCAGTTTGCACGCCAATCGCCATCGGCACACCGCCGCAATGGCAATGGCCCAGGGCTTCGGCCATGGCCAAACCGTAGGAATAGTCCAGCCCGGCGCCGCCATAGGCCTCAGGTTTGGTCAGACCCAGCAGGCCCAGGTCGCCCAGGCCCTTGAAGACTTCGTGGGCAGGAAAAATTTCGTCTTCTTCCCATTGGTCGACGTGCGGATTGATTTTCTCTTCAATAAAACGCTTCAGGGTCTTCTGGATTTCGAGGTGTTCGTGGGTGTAGTTCATGGTGCAAAGCTTCGCTTTGATGGTTCAGGAAAATACTTTGGGAACGACGGCGCGGTGAAAGCCGCCAAACGGTTTAACCGCATCGCGCTGCTGCGATTCAGCGGAGGCCACGGTCATGCCCCAGCCCATGCGGGCTTGCGGGCGCGCACCGTCGATGCGCATCGTCGTGCCTGAAATGAACGAGGCGCCGGGGCTGAGCAAAAACACGATGCCTGCGGAGGTTTCGGCTTCGGTGCCAAAGCGGCCCAAGGGCACGGTCTTGAACATCTCGCGAAACCGTGGACCCATCTCGGGCGGGTAATGGTCCATGCCGCTGGAGGCGATATAGCCCGGCGCCACGGCGTTCACGCGCACGCCGCTGTGCGCCCATTCGAGCGCCGCCGTTTCGGTAAAACTGACCATGCCCGCGCGGGCTGCGCCACTGTGCGCCATGCCGGGCATGGAGCCCCACATGTCCGCCACGATGTTGACGATGGCACCGCCATACTGCTTCATTGACTGCAAGTAGGTTTCACGCGCCATCAGGAAGCCGCCTGTGAGGTTGCTGTTGACAACGGCCTCCCAACCTTTGGCGGTGATCGCCTCCAGCGGCGTCACGTACTGGCCGCCGGCATTGTTCACCAGGCCATCAATGCGCCCATGCGCCGCGACGATGGCCGCAATGGTTTCTTTGACAACTTCTTCCTGGCGGATGTCGCAAACATGAAAGCTGGCCGAGCCGCCATCCTGGGTGATCTCTGCCTGCACGGCTTGCAGTTTTTCGACCTTGCGGCCAATCAGCACCACATGCGCCCCAAGCGCACTCAGTTCATGCGCCGTGCAACGGCCAATGCCCGAGCCGCCGCCCGTCACCACCATTACCTTGCCGGCCATCATGCCCTTGCTGAAAACAGAAGCGTAGGTCATTCA
>JANMCB010000290.1:0-3848 GCA_031360805.1 Rhodoferax sp. | reverse complement strand
CTGGTGGTGGGTGATGCCATGCTGGACCGCTATTGGTTCGGCGCCGTCGATCGCATTTCGCCCGAGGCGCCTGTTCCGGTCGTGCGTGTGACTCGCGAGGAAGAGCGCATCGGCGCGGCGGCCAACGTGGCCTACAACATCGTGACTTTGGGCGCGAAAGCATCGCTTCTGACGGTTGTGGGAGATGACGAGGCCAGCCACAAGCTGGAAGCCCTGGTGGCTCAAACTGGCATCGAACCCCACTTTGGCCGCGATGCGCACTTGAAGACCACGGTTAAGCTGCGCATCATCGGGCGCCAGCAGCAACTGCTTCGTCTTGATTTTGAGAACACCCCGCAGTCTGAACTCCTTGCAACTCAAAGCGCGGCGTTCGCCCAGCTCTTGCCGAATCACCAGGCTGTCTTGTTTTCGGACTATGGCAAAGGTGGGCTGGCGCATGTCAGCGACATGATCGCAAGTGCGCGTGCAGCTGGCAAGGAGATCCTGATAGATCCGAAGGGAACCGATTACGCGCGCTATGAGTTCGCCAGCGTCATCACCCCCAACCGCCTTGAGCTGCAGCAGGTGATTGGCCTCTGGCACGATGAAGCGCAACTTCAGGCCAGTGTGGACCAGTTGCGTGCGAAATACAAAATCGACGCGCTGCTGCTGACGCGAAGTGAAGAAGGCATGACGCTTTTTGATGGCCAGGGGCGCCTGCACGTCACCGCCCAGGCGCGCGAGGTGTTTGACGTCACCGGGGCCGGCGACACCGTGATCGCCACGCTAGCGGCCTTTGTTGCTGCGGGTTTGAGTCTGCGTGAAGCGCTGCCTTTGGCTAACCGTGCAGCCGGCCTGGTGGTTGGCAAGTTTGGCACCGCCACGGTCAGCTACGATGAGTTGTTTTCCAATACCTAAGACCATGCACCCGGTTATCCCGCGCCCATCACCTGAACCACGTCACCCATGACCCGAATCGTTGTAACCGGTGCTGCCGGCTTCATTGGCAGCAATATCATCCAGGGCCTCAACGCGCGCGGGTTGACCGACATCATCGCCGTCGATGATCTGACCCAAGGCGACAAATTTCGCAACCTGGCCAATCTGGAAATTGCCGACTACGTGGACCAGGACCATTTCTACACGGCACTGGGAAAAGGAGTTTTCGGCAAGGTTGAGGCCGTCTTTCATGAAGGCGCTTGCAGCGACACTATGCAAAGCGACGGCAAATACATGATGGCCAACAACTATGCGTTGTCCTGCGACCTGTTCGCTGCCTGCCAAAACCAGGGTACGCGTCTGCTGTACGCGTCTTCAGCGGCAACGTATGGGAACGCCAGCGCCGAACAGGCCTTCCGTGAAGTGCCCGCCAACGAGCATCCGCTGAACGTGTATGGCTATTCCAAATTGCTGTTCGACCAGAAGCTGCGCAAAGCGCTGGGTGCAACGTTTGCTGACGCTAAAAGTCAGGTTGCAGGCTTTCGGTATTTCAATGTCTATGGTCCGCATGAACAGCACAAGGGCCGCATGGCCAGCGTGGCCTACCACCAGTTCCACCAATACCGCGCGGATGGCAAGGTCAAGCTGTTCGGCAGTTATGGCGGCTATGCGGCGGGTGCGCAGATGCGTGACTTTGTTTTCATCGACGACGTGGTGGCGGTCAACCTCTGGTTTTTTGACCACCCGGGCACATCCGGCATCTTCAACCTTGGGACCGGTCGCGCCCAGCCGTTCAACGACGTCTCAATCGCCGTGGTCAACACTCTGCGCGGCTTGCAGGGCGACAAGGCCCTGGCGCTGGCCGACGCTGTTGCAGCCGGTTTGATTGACTATGTGCCGATGCCAGAGGCGCTGCACGGAAAATACCAGAGCTATACCCAGGCGGACCTGTCCACATTGCGCGCAACAGGATGTGACCATGTGTTTTCAGACGTTGCTGCCGGGGTTAGCACCTACGTCAAATGGCTGTTTGCCCAACCCTGATCGCAGATAATTTGTCCCGGCAAGACTGATTCCAAAAGAAACACGTCAACCGGTGACCACCGCCCTTCGTTATGGGCTAGACCTTCGGACTAACGAGTACGGGGTCAGGACCTTCCTTCCCGCATTTCATAAACCTTGAGGAGATTTTAGATGTTCAAGAAAATTCTGGCCGTTGTGGCCATGCTTTACGCGGCTGCTGCGTTCGCTGCGGTTGATGTCAACAAGGCCACCGCCGCTGAGCTCGATGGCATCAAGGGTATTGGCCCTGGCATTTCCACCAAGATCCTGGACGAGCGCAAAAAAGGCAATTTCAAAGACTGGAATGACTTTATCGAGCGCGTCAAAGGCGTTGGCGAAGGCAATGCAGCCAAGTTTTCGGCCGAAGGCGTGACCGTGGGTGGCGCGGCATACAAACCTGCCGCTGCATCGGCCGCACCAGCTGCCAAGAAAGACGACAAGCCAGCCGTAGCCGCAAAGGCTTCTCCAGCCGCTGCTGCTGCCGCTGCTCCGATGGCCAAAGAAGAAAAGAAAGATCCCAAGGCGGAAGCCAAAGCCAAGAAAGACGCAGAAATGAAGGCGAAGGCTGACGCTGCAACCGCCAAGAAGGAAGCTGCTGCCAAGGCCAAGGCGGATGCAAAGGCCGCCAAAGAAGCCAAGCCAATGGCCAAAGACGCCAAAGACGCCAAAGCTGAGGTGACGGCAGAGGCTGCCAAGCCAGCTGCCAGCGCTGCGAAGAAGTAATTCTCGGGAATGCCCGCACTTTGATAGAACCCAGCCGATAAAGCTGGGCCAAAAAAAACCTGCCGAGGCAGGTTTTTTTTCGTCCAGCGCATGCGTCACTGACAGCGTGCGGCGCGCATTGGTTTCAAGATCGTTGGATTAATTACTGCATTCCCGCTGCGGACACAACCGGGCGCTTGTCGTGTGCAACGCCCTGATGCGTCGTCGCGAAAGTTTTGGATTTCATGTTGATCGGCTTGATGGGTGCGTCGTCTTCGATCTGCTCCAGGCTTGCATCCGAGCGGACGGGCGACGCAGAAGCGGCAAGTGCCAGCGTGAGTACCAGTGCGCTGGCGACGACTAAAACGATGAGACCGAAAATTAGCATGCGTTGTTCCTCCTTATTTGCTGAACGCCAGTTTATGGATTTCAGCGCGCCATTGCATCAGGAAAAAGTCACGCTTTCAATGTATTGTTGTGAAATGGTCATGTGTCACAAAAGATCAGTGACTGTCATGACACTGTTGCAAACAGAAGGCTGAAATCGTCACTCTTGTCCATATCGCCCACTGTGTCGCGTGCATCTCCAAGTGGATCCGCTGGCAACAAACGATGCTTCAGCACCAGCACGGCCATCCGCATTCTTGACGAAGAACTGATTTGCCCTGCTTCCCACGCCATGGCTATACCCGCCGTCAAGTAGTACAGGGCAGATGCCGCGGTTCGAGCCAGATGGTCGCCACCGGCTTGCGCAGCCGCTTCTGCCAGCACTCTGACTTTTGCCTGCGCGGCCAAAAATTGTTGCAGATCAAGGTGGCTGATTTGGCTTTTCGCCAGCAACTGGTCAAGGTGCGCCATCAGTGCATTCAATGAATCCTCACGGCGAATCGCACGTAGAACATCCAGCGCAACAATGTTGCTGGTGCCCTCCCAGATGGAGCCCAGGTGGGCATCACGCACCTGGCGCGCATCGCCCCATTCTTCGATGTAGCCACAACCGCCACGCACTTCCATGGCATCGCCCGTCACCTTGCGCGCGTCGCGGCAAGCGCGAAACTTGATGAGCGGCGTGAGAATGCGCACCAGCGGGTAAGCCCCGGCGTCTCCTGCGTCTGCGCGGCGCAAGGCCTCTGCAGTTTGAAACATCATGGTGCGGGCGGCTTCAG
>JANMCB010000295.1:0-2348 GCA_031360805.1 Rhodoferax sp. | reverse complement strand
GCGCTTTGACGCCATGCCCGACACCTTCTACCGTGACTGGGCCCTGGTCGCGGGTGAAGAGGCCTATCATTTTTCGCTGTTGCATGATCACTTGCGCAGCATGGACACTGGCGTAAATGGCGAACCCCGCTGGTCCTACGGAGACTTTGCAGCCCATGACGGGCTTTGGGAGATGTGCGACAAAACTGCACATGACGTCGTCGCCCGCATGGCGCTCGTGCCCCGAACGCTGGAAGCCCGCGGTCTGGATGCCACACCACAAATCCAGGCCAAGCTGCGCCAGGTCGGAACTGCCGACGCGCTGCGCGCCGTCGAAATTCTGGACATTATTCTCAGGGATGAAGTTGGTCACGTGGCCATCGGCAACCACTGGTACCGGTGGTTGTGTGAACGCAACGGCATTGACCCGGTTGCCCACTACCCGGTGTTGACCGAGCGCTACAAGGCCCCCAAACTTCGCCCGCCGTTCAACGTGCCAGCCCGGTTGCAGGCCGGATTCACAGCGGATGAACTCGCCAGGCTGACTCTGCCTTCCTGAGGCACAGCGGACCACTGCAGCTCACTTTTTGATTTACCTAGCCACGCGGGTGATGCTTGCCATGGACTTCCTTCAGCCGCTCCCGTGCCACGTGGGTGTAGATCGTGGTGGTCGAAATGTCGGCGTGCCCCAGCAGCATCTGTACCGCGCGCAAGTCGGCACCATGATTGAGCAGATGCGTCGCAAACGCATGGCGCAGCGTGTGCGGTGAAAGTTTGGAGGTGATGCCGACCATCACCGCGTATTTCTTCACAATCATCCAGAACATCACCCGCGACATGGCGCTGCCAATCTTGCTGCCCCGATGAGTCACAAACAGGTCTTCAGTCGGCTTGTGCGCCGTCATGGCCGGGCGCACCTGACTCAGGTACTGTTTGAGCCATTGGCTGGCCACCTGCCCGAACGGGATCAGGCGTTCCTTGCTGCCCTTGCCCAGCACGCGCACCACGTTCTCAGACAGGCTGACGTTCAATACTTTCAGCCCGACCAGCTCGCTCACCCGCAAACCGCTGGCATACATCAGTTCAAGCATGGTGCGGTCACGCACGCCCAATGCGGTTGACAGGTCGGGCGCGAACAGCAGCGCTTCAACCTGCGCCTCGGTCAGCGTAGAGGGTGAACGCAGGGCCTGGCGCGCGGGAAGAATCTTGAGCGTTGGATCGGCGCCAATCAGCCGCTCGCGCATGGCCCAGCGGAAATAACGCTTGAAAACCGTCAGGCGCCGGTTGGCCGTCGTGGCCTTGGTGCCAGCGTGCCGCGCAGAAAAATAAGCATTGAGATCGCCCTCCAGCGTCTCGTTGAGCGCCTTTGCGCCCGACCCTGAATTGCGCGCCGCAAGCCATTTCAGGTAAAGCATCAGGTCGCGCCGGTAGGCCGCCAGCGTGTTTTTGGACAGACCGTCTTCCAGCCACAGCGCGTCAATAAATTCATCAATCGCGGCATCCCCGGCTGTATTGACGGGGGCTGCGTAGGACGGGATAAGGGGGTTTTCGGTCAAGGCCAACGGACTGCCCTTTCTCGCATCTGTTGTCAGAGGCTATCGCAAACCGCTATTGCAGGCAAGCCTTGCTGGCCGCTATTCGAGCTTGAGCCGCGCGGTTTCAACCACCTTTTTGTAGACTGCCAGCTCATCGGTCATTTGCTTTGCAAACTGCTCCGGTGAATTGCCAACCACCACCGAACCGGTGTCTTCAATACGCTTTTTGACGGCCGGGTCTTCCAGTGCCTTGCGAGCGGCCGCATTGACTTTGTCGATCACCTCTTTCGGCAGCCCTTTGGGTCCCAGAATGCCATAGTAGGCCATGCGGTTAACCGGCTCCAGCCCGAGTTCCTTGAACGTGGGCACGTCGGGCAGCGCAGCCAGACGCTGCGGTGCCGCGACGGCCAGGGCGACCAGACGATTGGCCTTGATGTGCGGCAGGGCCGAAGGCACGTTGTCAAAAATGATTTCTACCTGCCCACCGACCGTGTCGCGCAGCGCAGGCCCCGCCCCGGTATACGGAATGTGGGTGACAAAAACGCCTTGCAGGCTTTTCCAAAGTTCGGTCTGCAAGTGTCCGATGCCGCCCGTGCCTGACGACGAATACGAGTACTTGCCCGGTGATTTTTTCAGCACCTCCACAAAGTCCTTGTAGTTCTTGGCCGGAAAGCTGGGGTGCACAGCAATCACGTTCGGGGTCGCGGCGATATTGATGATGGGCGTGAAGTCGGTCGCGGCGTTGTACGGCATTTTGGGGTTGATGGCCGGGTTGGCAGCGGTGGTGGACACCGTGGCCATGCCCAGCGAATACCCGTCGGGCACGGCTTTGGC
>JANMCB010000165.1:0-6781 GCA_031360805.1 Rhodoferax sp. | reverse complement strand
AACAGAAAAAAAGCACCGTCGACTGCCAATCAGGCGTCGGCAATGCCCAAATACCCGACCGAAGAGCTGTACGGCGTGATCCCGCTTGACACCCGAAAGCCTTATGACGTGCGCGAGATCATCGCGCGCCTGGTCGACGGCTCGGAGTTCGACGAATTCAAGGCCCGTTTCGGTTCGACTCTGGTCTGTGGCTTTGCGCACATCGAAGGCATGCCAATTGGCATATTGGCCAACAATGGAATCCTGTTTTCAGAATCGGCGCAAAAAGGCGCCCATTTCATCGAACTGTGTTGCCAGCGCAAAATTCCATTGGTCTTCCTGCAAAACATCACTGGTTTCATGGTGGGGCGCAAATATGAAAACGAGGGGATCGCGCGCCATGGCGCCAAGATGGTGACCGCTGTTGCGACGGCTCAGGTGCCGAAATTCACCATCATCATTGGTGGCAGTTATGGCGCCGGCAACTACGGCATGTGTGGCCGCGCCTATTCGCCGCGCTTCCTGTGGATGTGGCCCAACGCGCGGATCTGCGTGATGGGCGGCGAGCAGGCGGCGGGCGTACTCGCCACAGTTCGGCGCGACGGCATTGAAGCGCGCGGCGGTAGCTGGAGCGAGCAGGAGGAGGCGCAATTCAAGCAGCCTGTTCTGGACCAGTTTGCCCATCAGTCCCATCCGTATTTCGCCAGTGCCAGGGTTTGGGACGACGGCGTCATTGACCCGGCAGACACCCGGCGCGTGTTGGGTCTGGCTTTGTCGGCAACACTCAATGTGCCAATCCCTGAGACGAAATTTGGCGTGTTTCGCATGTAGCGCATGCCAGCCTGACGGCGGCTCAACCTTTAGCAAAGTCATGGACAACATCTACATCACCCCGGAGCATGTGCAGTTGCGCGACCAGGTGGAGCGGTTTATCGCCCGCGAGGTTGAGCCTTTCGCCGCCGCTTGGGAAGAGGCTGGCGCGACGCCGCGCGACGTTTTGCAGAAAATGGGCAAGGCTGGCCTGTTCGGACTGATGTACGACGCCCAATACGGTGGCGCTCAAGCCGATGCGCTGACCAATCTGGTGTTTGCCGAGGCGCTGTCCCAGTCCACATTCGGTGGTTTCATCATTACCGTGCTGGTGCATACCGACATGGCCAGCCCGCACCTGCATCACGCGGGGACCATCGAGCAGAAGGCACGTTACCTGCCCAGTGTGATTGCGGGCGACACCATCACGGCCGTTGGTATTTCTGAGCCAGGTGCAGGCTCGGATGTGGCAGGTATGCGTACCTCGGCGCGCAAGGACGCAGGCGAATGGGTGCTCAACGGCACAAAAATGTTCATCACCAATGGTGTCCACGCCAACCTGTATTTCATTGCTGCCAAAACCGGTACTGCGCGCCATGATGTGTCGATGTTCATTGTTGAAAAAGGCACGTCAGGTTTTACAGTGGGTCGCTCGCTCAAGAAAACTGGCTGGCTCTCCAGCGACACGGCCGAGCTGGTGTTCGACAACTGCCGGATTCCGGCCGACAATCTTTTGGGCGAGGAAGGCAAAGGGTTTTATTCGGTGATGAAAAACTTCCAGACCGAACGAATTGCCCTTGCGGCAATGGCGGTGGGCCATTGCACCCAGGCTATCCGCATGACACTGGACTACGTTCGCCAGCGGCAGGCGTTTGGCGGGACGCTTTGGGACAAGCAGACAATACGGCACCGCATTGCCATGCTGGATGCCAGGATGCGTGCTGCACGCCAGTTCATGTACCACTGCGCCTGGAGCGTGACGCAGGGGCGGGACATCGTGCAGGAGGTCTCAATGCTCAAAGCCTTGACTGGCGAACTTGTGAATGAGGTGGTGCAGACCTGCCAACAGTTTCATGGCGGCATGGGCTATATGCGCGAAACGGCGATTGAACGGCTTTGGCGCGACGCCCGAGTACTGGGCATTGGCGGCGGCGCCACTGAGGTGATGCTCGAAGAGGTTGCCAAGCGGTATTGACGGTGCATGCCCATGAATGATGCGTACATTTTGCTGCCGGACTTTCAACGACCCTAGCCCCATTTATGGAAACACTATTGGCATATTGGCAATCCATTGCCGGGGTTGCGCAAAAAGGAGCGAACGGCATGGATATGGCCCAGCTTCTGGCCTTGGCCGCAGCGCTGGGCTGGGCAAGCGGTTTGCGACTTTATGCCGTCGTCTTCATAACCGGCATGGCTGGCTGGATGGGTTGGCTCGTGCTGCCGCCCGGGCTGGCAGTGTTGCAACACCCAGCCTTGCTGGCTGGCAGTGGCTTCATGCTGTTTGTTGAATTTTTCGCCGACAAGATTCCGGGGCTTGATTCCTTTTGGGACATTGTTCACTCGGTGATCAGGGTGCCAGCGGGCGCGGCGCTGGCGGCTGGGGTGTTTGGGGCGGACAGCGCCACCATGGGCATTGCAGCTGGCTTGCTCGGCGGTTCGCTGGCAGCCACCTCATTCGCCACCAAGGCCAGCACACGCGCAGCCGTCAATGCGTCGCCAGAGCCGTTCTCCAACATTGCTGTCAGTTTGCTGGAGGACGGACTCGTCGTTGGCGCCATGTGGCTGGCAACCCAGTACCCATTGATTTTTGGTGGGGTGCTGACGCTGGTACTGATCGCAAGCATCTGTCTGCTGGTTGTCCTGATGAAATTTTTTCGGGCGTTGCTGCGCCGAATCAGGCTTTGGCTTGGCGGCGCCATGGCCTCTGAGGCAAACTAGGCCCATGCACAGGCGCGAACTCATGCTTGGCGCAGGTATCGCCTGCCTTGGCAGCATTGGCAACGTGGAGGCGCAGGAACAGCCACAGGTGCAGCCACATCGGAGCGTCTGCCTTGACGAGGAGGCCCGTCGAAATGGGCGCCGCTATGGATTTGCCGTCCATCCGGGCTATGTCGACAGTGATCCGGTTCGCAGCATCTTGCGCCAGCATGCAGGCGTCATTACCGCCGAAAACGCAATGAAGTGGCGCAATATTGAAAATCCTTTTGGCGTTCGGGACTATTCGCAAGCCGACCGGGTGGCAACTCTGGCGGCAGAATTGAATGTGCCCCTTCGCGGCCATACGCTGGCTTGGCATCAGTCTACGCCGGCGTACCTGACCACGGCCTCAGCCCAACAGTTTGCTGCATTGCAAACGGCGCATCTGCAGGCTCTCATGCGGCACTTCAAAGGACGCATTCACACCTGGGACGTGCTCAATGAAGTGATCGATACGGATTCAAAATCGGCGGATGGCATGCGCGTGTCCGTTCTGTCGCGGCTTTGGGGGATAGACAAATACCCTGCCCTTTTTGAGCTTGCAAGAGCGGTCGATCCTCAGGCGAAACTGGCCTACAACGACTACGGCATGGAGCAGGATTCGCCTTGGTGCGAAGCCCGCCGGGTGGCTCTGTTGCGTATGCTCGAAGGCTGGGTGAAACGGGGCACGCCCATCGACGTAATGGGCCTGCAGGCGCACCTGGACCTGTCACGGAGATTTTCGTCGGGTCGGCTGCTGCGTTTTTTTGACGACCTGCGTGCTCTGGGCCTCTCGATTCAAATTACTGAACTTGATGTGCGGGATGCAATGGCACAGGGCGATCTCGCCAGCCGCGATGTTGAAGTAGCGGCCTTGTACAAAGACTTTATTGATACCTGTGTAAGCCATCCGGCGGTTGAAATGATTGTCATGTGGAACGTGACCGACAGGGACAGCTGGGTCAACCGCTGGGGGCAGGGGCAGCGAAGGGCGGATGGCTTGCCGCAGCGGCCGACACTGTTCGATAGCCAGGGCCAAGTCAAGCCCGCATTCACAGCCGTCGCTGCGAGCCTGCACAACGCGACCGTCAAATTTGATATGAAAGCAGCACGACATGTTTAAGAAAATCCTGATCGCCAATCGCGGCGAGATTGCCTGCCGCGTCGCGGCTACCTGTGCCCGCATGGCCGTAAAAACCGTTGCGGTGTACTCTGACTCGGATGCCCGTGCCAAGCACGTGAGTAGCTGCGACGAGGCAGTCCACGTGGGTGGCAGTGCTCCCAAAGACAGCTATTTGCGATGGGATCGCATCCTGGCAGCAGCCAAGGCCAGTGGCGCCGAAGCAGTTCATCCTGGCTATGGGTTTTTGAGTGAAAACGAGGAGTTCGCGCAAGCCTGCATGGACGCTGGCCTGGTGTTTATCGGGCCGCCACCCTCAGCCATCAAGGCGATGGGACTCAAGGCTGAGTCTAAAAATCTGATGGGCAAGGCAGGCGTGCCTCTGGTGCCGGGCTACCATGGTGCGGATCAAGACCCGGCGCTGCTTCAACGCGAAGCCGATGCAATAGGCTACCCGGTGTTGATCAAAGCCAGTGCGGGCGGCGGTGGCAAGGGCATGCGGGTTGTGGAGGCTGCTGAAGATTTTGCAGCTGCACTCGCGTCCTGCAAGCGCGAAGCCACCAACAGCTTTGGTGACGACGCGGTGCTGATTGAAAAGTACGTGCAGCGTCCGCGCCACATAGAGATTCAGGTGTTTGGCGATGCCCATGGGAACTATGTCTACTTGTTCGAGCGCGATTGCTCGGTGCAGCGGCGCCATCAAAAAGTGCTGGAAGAAGCCCCTGCTCCCGGCTTGAGCGAGGTGATGCGCACCCAGATGGGCGACGCGGCAGTGGCAGCGGCCCGTGCCGTCAGTTATGTCGGGGCGGGTACGGTTGAGTTCATCGTGGAGCAGGCGCCAGATGGCAGCATGGCCTTCTACTTCATGGAGATGAATACCCGGCTGCAGGTGGAGCATCCGGTGACCGAGGCCATCACCGGCCTGGATCTGGTGGAGTGGCAACTGCGCGTTGCCTGTGGTGAAAAGCTGCCGCTGACGCAGGGCGAGTTGCAAGTCAACGGTCACGCCATTGAAGCCCGGATATGCGCTGAAAACCCTGACCGGAATTTTCTGCCTGCAACCGGTGTTCTGGTGACCTATGGTCTGCCTGACTGCACCCATTTCGGGCAAGCCGAGAATGGCGTGCGCGTGGATTCCGGGGTGCGGCAGGCAGATGCAATTTCACCCTTTTACGATTCAATGATCGCCAAACTGATCGTGCATGGTGCTACGCGGGAAGAGGCTTTGGCACGGCTTGATGAAGCCCTTTCCAAAGTGCACATTGTGGGTCTGAGCACCAACGTCCAGTTTCTGCGCCATGTGGTGGCCAGCGAATCGTTTGCCAAAGCCAATCTTGACACGGCACTCATTCCACGCGAAGCGGCAACGTTGTTCAACCAGGAAAAGGTTGGCGGGGCTTTTGCTGTGGCAGCGGCGGTCGCCCAGACCGTGCTTGCCGAGCGCCAGGGTGCTGAACAGATGGCGCTTGCCGCAGTTGACGGCTGGTTGGACCCCTGGGCGCAACGAGATGGCTGGCGTTCAAGCGGGCTGGCCGTGCGGCGATTTGATTTTGAATTTCATGGCAAGGCCTGTTCCGCGGACCTCACCTATTTGCATGACGGTGCATTGCAGCTTGCAGTCCATGGCCGGGCCGACGGGGTGACCGCGGGAGACCCGGTGGCCGTGACTGGACTCCTGGATGCCGCATTTGCGGGCGATGCAATTGATATTCGGTTCAATGGCCAGCGCCAGAGTTTGAAGGTTTACCAGACGGGCGACGTCGCACATGTTTTCGGCGTCAACGGCGCCACGCAAATTACGATAATCGACGCGCTTGCACATGCGGGTGACGGGCACAGCGATGCCGGTCGATTGACGGCACCCATGCCGGGCAAGCTGGTGTCGTTCTCGGTCAAGGTGGGCGACCCGGTAACCAAGGGGCAGCCGCTGGCCATCATGGACGCGATGAAGATGGAACACACCATTGCTTCGCCGGTGGTTGGAGTTGTCTCTGAGTTGCTTTACTCGCCCGGCGATCAGGTGGCGGAAGGTGCTGAATTGCTTAAACTGGCGTCCTGATCCACAAAGCCACTTCAAACCTGCAATGCACATCACTTTTTGTTGCACCGATACAAAAGCCGAGCCGTGGCTGGAAGGCTTGCAAGCTGCATTCCCGCAAGCCAGCATTGCCTTGTGGGCTGCAGGGTCGCCTCAGGCCGACTATGCAGTGGTTTGGGCGCCGCCGCAGCAGTTTGTCGATGAACAGCCGGGGCTCAAGGCCATCTTCAATATCGGCGCAGGCGTTGATGCGCTTCTGCAACTCAGGATCGCGCCAACCATGAAGCTGGTGCGTCTGGAGGATGCCGGCATGAGCGCCCAGATGGCCGAATATGTATGCCACGCCGTTATTCGACACTTTCGGGATTTTGAAGCTTATGAGGCCGACACCCGGTCGGGCAAATGGTCGTTCCGAAAGCCTCGCATTCGCGCCGAGTTTCCGGTTGGTGTCATGGGCCTTGGGGTTTTGGGTGAGCGCGTTGCCCGCGCGCTGCAGCAATTTGACTATCCGGTCATGGGCTGGAGCCAGACGCCCAAAGACATCCCGGGTATTCGAGGATTCTTCGGCACTGCCCAGATGAATGATTTTCTGGAAAGCACCAAGGTGTTGGTGTGCCTGTTGCCACTAACGCCAGCTACAGTTGGAATCCTTCGGCTTGACACCCTTTCCAGGCTGCAGCGCGGAGCTTACGTGATCAATGTGGCGCGCGGCGCACACTTGATTGACGAAGATTTAATTCAACTGATTGACAGCGGACATCTTGCGGGTGCCACGCTGGATGTCTTTCGCACCGAGCCATTACCGACCGGTCACGCGTTTTGGCGTCATCCAAAAATTTGCATGACGCCGCATACGTCGGCGAGGACATTGCGCCACG
>JANMCB010000154.1:0-3138 GCA_031360805.1 Rhodoferax sp. | reverse complement strand
GTTGCCTTGGCTTTCAGGGCGCAGTCCAGCGCCAGCCTTGCCCAGATCACCATGGCATCGGGTGAATCCATGGCTTCCTCCGGGGCGCTGTAATAGTTCATGCCGCGTGCCGCGCTCACGCCGTTTCGCGTCATGGTGTAGGTGAATCGCTCGGCGCCTGCAGCTTCAAATTGGGCACGGGTGTCGTCGCTGGCCTTGAGCCACAGCTTCTCGCCTTTGCCCAAATCCGCAAGAATGGCAATGGTCAGCCCGTCGGTGCTGATGCCCCAGCCGCCAAACATGCGCTTGGACACACACGGTCCAGCGCCCGACATGAGGTCACAGCAGTAATCGGCAAAGTCACGTGAGACCGTCATGTTCAAGTCCTCGGGTTTTGCCCCGCTGGCACGGGACACTTTGGCGCAAATTGCGGCTGTGCAATCATCGGGGAAAATCAGCCCCATTAAATCAAATCTGGAGACCTCATGCCGATCATCACCAACATCGAAGACTTGCGCGTGCTGGCGCAGCAGCGCGTTCCCCGCATGTTTTACGACTATGCCGACTCAGGCTCGTGGACAGAGGGCACCTACCGCGCCAATGAAGACGATTTCAAGGCCATCAAATTTCGCCAGCGGGTGGCCGTGAACATGGAAAACCGCAGCACCAAGAGCGCCATGATTGGCCAGGAAGTTGCCATGCCCGTGGCGATTGCGCCCACGGGTCTGACCGGCATGCAGCATGCGGACGGTGAGATTCACGGCGCGCGGGCCGCCAAGAAATTCGGCATTCCGTTCACCCTGTCTACCATGAGCATCTGCTCGCTCGAAGACATTGCAGAGGCCACTGGCCGCCACCCGTTCTGGTTTCAACTTTATGTGATGAAAGACCGCGACTTCATCGAACGGCTGATTGACCGTGCCAAGGCAGCCAACTGCTCTGCCCTGGTCATCACGCTGGACCTGCAAATTCTGGGGCAACGCCACAAGGACTTGAAAAACGGTCTGTCGGCGCCACCAAAGCTCACCCTGGCCAATCTGTTCAACATCGCCACCAAACCGCGCTGGGCACTGGGCATGCTGGGCACCAAGCGGCGTGAATTCGGCAATATCGTAGGGCACGTGAAGGGGGTCGAAAACATGGGTTCGCTGTCGGAGTGGACGTCCCGACAGTTTGACCCGGCACTCAACTGGGGCGATGTCGAGTGGATCAAAAAGCGCTGGGGCGGCAAGATCATCCTCAAGGGCATACAGGACGCTGAAGACGCGCGGCTGGCGGTCAACAGCGGGGCCGACGCGCTGATTGTCTCCAACCACGGTGGCCGCCAACTGGATGGTGCACAGTCGTCGATCGGCGCATTGCCCGCGATAGTGGCAGCAGTTGGCAACCAGATCGAAGTGCATATGGATGGCGGCATTCGCAGCGGCCAGGACGTGATCAAGGCCATCGCGCTTGGCGCGAAGGGGACCTACATTGGACGCTCTTTCCTGTATGGTTTGGGCGCGATGGGAGAGGCTGGCGTCACCAAGGCGCTGCAGATCATTCACAAAGAGCTGGATCTGACCATGGCATTTTGTGGCCACACCGATATCAAAACGGTGGACCAGAAAATACTCTTGCCCGGTACGTTCTAGCCGCGACCACGGGCGCAGCAGCCACCCTCCAGGGCCAGGGCATTCATCTTCAGGTTGCCACCAAATTCTGAGGTCCAGCCACAGGCAAAATAGCGACCATGCAACTCCCCGCATTGGCCACCTGGGCCTGGATTCCAATTGTCATCGCCGCCGCCGCGGCACAAACCGCCCGCAACGCGGCTCAGCGTTCCCTGACCGGCGAGCTGGGCACCATGTCGGCCACATTGGTGCGTTTTCTTTATGGTCTGCCATTTGCAACCCTCTGGCTGGTTTTGGTACTGGTGTTGTTGCCTGCGAACTCCCGGCTTCCGGCGTTTGGACTTGCCTATTTTGCGTGGCTCTCGGCCGGCGCAGTTGCCCAAATTCTTGCTACTGCGTTTTTACTGGTCGCCATGAAGGAGCGCAATTTTGTGACCGGCGTGGCATTGGCAAAAACCGAAGTTTTGCAAGCGGCCCTCTTTGCTGCAGTGCTCCTGCTGGAGTTCCCCGGCGGGTGGTCTGCCTTTGCAATGCTGGGCGCGACCGTCGGCGTGGTGCTGTTGTCCTTGCCAAAAACGGGGCGGTCTGGGGGTTTGTCAACCGTCATTGGGGGAGGCAAAGCAGCCGTGGCTGGCCTGGCGTCGGGTGCCTGTTTTGCCATGGCCAGTGTGGGTTATCGGGGCGCTGCGCTGACTCTGCCTGACATTTCACCGTGGCTGGTAGGAGCTAGTGGCGTGCTGCTCGCCCAAATCCTGCAATCGCTGCTGTTGATAGGCTGGATTGGCTGGCACGAACGGGGCAAATTGAGGCTGCTCGGGCGCGCCTGGCGCCGGTCCACGGCAGCCGGGGCGATGGGCGCCCTGGCATCGGTTGGCTGGTTCACTGCATTTGCGATGAGGCCAGTCGCGGACATCAAGACGCTCGGGCTGATTGAAGTTTTCTTCAGCTTTCTGGTGTCTCGCAAACTGTTTGGCGAACACTTGAGCCGCCTTGAGCGTGGCGGTCTGCTGCTTGTTCTGATGGGTTTGGTGGTGATTTGCGCGCAACTTTGACAATGTCCGCCGCGTCCGCCGTTCGCCGAATTGCCCATCTTGACATGGACGCCTTTTATGCGTCCGTGGAGTTGCTGCGTTACCCACAACTCAAGGGCTTGCCAGTGGTGATAGGCGGCGGGCGGCGGGCGGTGGACGAAACCCTGCAGCGATCGCATGAGGGCATGCCGCTGGCCAGCATTCCGGTGACCTCATTTCCCAAGCTTGCAGACTACATCGGGCGCGGTGTGATCACGACGGCCACCTATGCTGCGCGGCAATTTGGCGTGGGCTCGGCGCTGGGCCTGATGAAAGCCGCCAGGCTTTGCCCGCACGCAGTCTTGCTGCCGGTCGATTTCAATGAGTACCGCAAATACTCCCGCCTCTTCAAAGCAACCATTCTGGAGATCGCGCCAGTGATGGAAGACCGCGGCGTAGATGAGGTGTATATCGACTTTTCGGCCGTCCCGGGCGGCCAGCGCGAAGGCGGCAGAGTGTTGGCACGTCTGATCCAG
>JANMCB010000105.1:0-1802 GCA_031360805.1 Rhodoferax sp. | reverse complement strand
TCAAAAAGCAGCGGGCGCCGTTGCCGCACTGCTCCACTTCACCACCATCGGCGTTGTGAATCTTGTACTCAAAATCAACCCCCGGCGCGGGCGACGGCAGCACCGTCAGAATCTGGTCGGCACCGACGCCAAAGTGCCGGTCCGCCAGCCGCCGGTATTGCGCTCTGCTCAGGTTCAGGCGCTCGCGGGTCTCATCCAGCACGACAAAATCGTTGCCGGCACCCTGCATTTTGGTGAAATGAATTCGCATGGACTGGATTATCCATTTATCCTTCGGGTGGCTTTTCACGCTGCCTTTGTCCTCTTGACTAACCCAACCTTGAAAGAAACCGATGCGCATTCCTGACTGGACCCCCGACCTCAAACCCCAGCCGCAAGACCTGGTTGACGCGGTGCAGAAGCGCCGGGGTGGCTCGTTGATCGAGCTGGATCGGGTTCTGCTGTGGAGCGAACCCATTGCCCGCGGCTGGAACGCTTACCTCGGCAATGTGCGCACCGGCCTGCCCACCAGCCGCAAACTGCGCGAGCTGGGCATATTGACCGTAGCGCTCTTGACCGGCGCCCAATACGAATACAAGCATCACGCGCCCGACTTTCTCACGGCGGGCGGCAACCAAGCCGAACTGGATGCCCTGAACCGGTTTATCGAGCGCAATCCGCGCGGCCAATGCGCCGACGCCGCCCTGGCCGCGCCCGAGGCGGCTGTGATTCACTACGCGGTTCAAATCACGCTGGATGTGAGGGTGGGCGACGACGTCTTTGCCGCTATGAAAAAGCACTTTGACACGACACAGATCGTCGAAATCACCACCGCCATCGCCACCTACAACATGGTGGCAAGAATATTGGTGCCGCTGGGGGTAGGGGTGCCAGATTGAAACGGGCAACGGGCGCTTAATCCGCCTTGATGCCGTTGTCCCGCACGACCTTGCCCCAAACGTCCATCTGACGCTCAATGAACACGCGTGCGGCCTCGCTGCTGCCGCCCAGCACGTCGATGCCCTGGGTGTCCAGCCGCTTGGCGATGTCCGGTTGTTTGAGCACCTTGTTGAGTTCCTCGTTCATGCGCTTGAGAATGTCGGGTGGCGTCTTTGCCGGCGCGAGCACAGCCCACCAGGCGGGCGCCTCAAAACCTGCGTACCCGCTTTCCGCCAGTGTTGGCACGTCTGGCAAATCCGGCGAGCGCTTGCTGGTGGTCACTACCAGAGGCCGCATGCGCTTGCTGTCAATGAACGGCTTGGTGACGAACACCGAGCCGATCGACAGGGGCACGTGGCCCGCGACGGCATCGTTCATCAACGGGCCACCGCCTTTGTAGGGAATGTGGGTGAAGGCCAGGTTGCCGTTTTTGCCAAGCAAGGTCATCGCCAGATGGCCCAGACTGCCCGATCCGATGGTGCCGAAGCTCACCCCGGCAGCCGTTTTTGCGTCGGCCACCACATCGGCAAAAGTCTGGTATTTGGAGCCGACATGGGTTGCCAGAACCATCGGCGCAGTGCCCACCAACAGCACCGGCAGCAGGTCTTTCCTGGTATCAAACGGCATGTTGGGAATCAGGCTGGGGTTCACGCCATGGGTATCAAACACCACCGCAAAGGTATAGCCATCGGGTGCTGACGCGGCTACGGCGGCAGCGCCAATTGAGCCCGAAGCGCCGCCTTTGTTTTCAACAATCACGGTTTGCCCCAGCGCCAGAGACAAGGGCTGTGCCAGCAATCGCGCAACCTGATCGACCGAGCCGCCGGGCGGGAACACGGCCACCAGCTTGATCGGCTGCCTGGCAGGCCAGGCCTGCGCCAGCG
>JANMCB010000058.1:0-14057 GCA_031360805.1 Rhodoferax sp. | reverse complement strand
AATGTAGATACCCGCCACCGGCGGGCGCACTGCCAGGGCGCAACGCATCGTCACAAAAATCGCTGCCACCAGCGGAATGAACTCCAGCACCAGCACCCGCACCACCATCTCCAGCGCAAAGTGCCCCAAACCATAGTTCAGTGCATTTACCACCACCACCCGAATCAGCACCAGGCTGATCAGGCTGGACAGCAGCGTGAACCACGGCAGGATTTGCCAGGTGGTGACGTAAATTTGCCTTGAAATTGCACTGCGGTTGGCGCGGTCGTAAGTGGCGGGCGAGAGCACCATCACCAGCGCCAGTGCGCCAAAAAAAACCACCCGGCGCCAGCCTGCCAGCCAGGCGATGAAAGCGCCCACAAACCGCTTCGACTGAAACTGACCCATGGTGCTTGTGCTCATGGCGCCCATGATACCCATTGACCACCTGATTGCCACGCCGGGCCACGCGAATGCAGCCGCCTGTAAACACTGGCATCATCAGGCGCTCATGAATCCCGATGCCCATCACCTCTGGCGCGCCCC
This sequence comes from Rhodoferax sp., assembly GCA_031360805.1. GTDB lineage: Bacteria > Pseudomonadota > Gammaproteobacteria > Burkholderiales > Burkholderiaceae_C > JANYCG01. The sequence goes on along the minus strand of JANMCB010000058.1, from coordinate 13,532 downwards.
GCGCTGGACTTTTGCCATACTGTTGGCGGGGTTGGGGGTGTTGGGGCCGCTGTCGATTGACACCTATTTGCCGGCGTTTTCGGGCATGGCAGCGGCGCTGGGCGCCTCCAGCGTGCAGATGCAGCAAACCCTGTCGGCCTACCTGTTCGGTTTTGGCGTGATGTGCCTGTTTCACGGCGCGCTTTCAGACAGCCTTGGGCGCCGCCCGATGGTGCTGTGGGGGCTGGCCGCTTTCACGCTTGCGTCGCTGGGCTGCGCGCTGTCGCAAGGCATCGGGCAGTTGATACTCTTTCGCGCCCTGCAAGGCCTGTCCACCGGCGCCTGCATTGTGATCGCGCGGGCGATTCCGCGCGACATGTACCCGCACAGCGAAGCCCAGCAGGTGATGAGCCTGGTCACCATTTTTTTCGGCTTGGCAGCGGGCCTGGCGCCGTTGGTGGGCGGGTGGATGTTTGTCTGGTTCGGCTGGCGCAGCATCTTCTGGTTTCTGACTGCGGTGGGTGTGGGCCTGTGGATCGCCAACTTTCGGCTGCTGCCCGAGACGCTGCACCTCACCCAGCGTCAGTCGTTCAAGGTACGCAACCTGTTGCGCGGCTACCTGCAACTTGGGCGTGACCCCCGGTTTTTGCTGGTGGCTGTGGCGGTGGGCGTGCCCATCAACGGCACCTTCATCTACATCCTGTCGGCGCCGGTATTTTTGGGGCAGCATCTGGGCCTGCTGCCAACCCAGTTCTTCTGGCTGTTTGGCGTCACCATCAGCGGCATCATGAGCGGCGCCTGGGCCAGCGGGCGCCTGGCTGGCAAGATTGCGCCAAAGCGGCAGATTCGCCACGGTTTTGTCATCATGGTGGCGGCCTGCACGGTCAACGTGGCGGCGAACCTGCTGTTCAAGGCGCATGTCGCCTGGGCATTCCTGCCGCTGGCGGTGTACTGCTTTGGCTGGGCTTTGATGCAACCCGCCATGACTTTGCTGCTGCTGGACCTGCACCCCGATCGGCGTGGCATGGCGGCGTCGCTGCAAATTTTCATCGGCTCGATGACCAACAGCCTCACCGCCGGCGTTCTGGCGCCTCTGGTGATGTACTCCACCGTCGCGCTGTCGCTGATGTCGGCGGCGCTTCTGGGCCTGTCGCTGGCGGCCTGGCTGCTGGCGCACCGGCAATGGCCACACCTGGGCAAAGTCGCATTAAATTAACTCACAGGTTAATTTTTACCGCCCCGAGTGTCGAATTTTACAAAAAAACTGATTAAATAGGCCTTTAGCCCTCGTATTATATACAAAGTTTGCTACTATATTAATAGTAAATTGGATGGCCTGGAATGACCTGAAATGTCCTGAATAGGTGGTTCAGGGGCAGAAAAATTCACTGCAGGCTGTCGCGCCGGGCGGTCGTTGGTCGCACCGGGCTGCAGCCTGGCGCAACCGATAGGCAGGCAGGCGGATTCATGATGAAATACCTCCCCGAGCCGGTTCACCTTACACATTTTCACAGTATTCACCCGCATGATTCCTTCGACCGCACCGTATCCGCATGCCCGCTCATCCACAGCCGCCAGCACCTCCCGTCAATGGCGAGCCCTGGTACTGATCGGCTGCACGGCGTTGGCCGTTGCTGGCTGCAACAAGAGCCAAAGCACTGCCGCAGCGTCCAGCGCGGCGTTGGCTGAACGGCCGCTGCTCATCGCACCGGAGGACGTGCGCACGCTGCAGCGCCAGTCGCTGTCAGCAGGCCCGGTCATCACCGGAACCATTCAACCCGAGCGGCGGGCCGATTTGCGCGCTGAAGTCTCGGCCGTGGTGCTGCAAGTCCTGAAAGAAAACGGCGACGCAGTCAAGCGCGGCGAGCTGGTGGTGCGGCTGGACGACACGGCCATCCGCGACAGTCTGGCCTCCGCCGATGAATCGGTGCGCACCACCTTGCAGGGCGCCGAACAGGCCGAGCGCCAGCTGCAGCGCCTTAAAACCTTGCAGGCCCAGGGCATGTCGTCAATGCAGGCCATGGAAGACGCCGAGACGCGTCGCAACACCACCCAGAGCGACGTGGTGGCCGCCCGGGCCCGCGCCGCAGCGGCCCGCCAGCAACTGCAGCGCACGGAGGTCCGCGCGCCGTTTGATGGCGTGGTGAGCGAGCGCAAGGTATCAGGCGGTGACACGGCGCAAACCGGCAAGGAGCTGCTCAAGGTGATCGACCCAAAAACCATGCGTTTTGAGGGGCTGGTGTCCGCCGACCGCGTCAATGACGTGGCGGTAGGCCAATCGGTCACTTTTCGGGTCAATGGCCAGGCGAGGCAAGAGTTTTCGGGCAAGGTCAAACGGGTTGACCCGGCGGCCAACCCGACCACGCGCCAGGTCGAGGTGATGGTGAATTTTGACGCGGGCGAGCTGCCCAGGGTGACCGGTCTTTATGCTGAAGGGCGCATCGCGGCCAGCAGCAGCCTGGCGCTTCTGTTGCCCGAATCGTCGCTGGTCATCGCGGGCGACACCGCCCATGCCTGGCGCGTGAAGGGCAACGTGCTGAACAAGGTCAGCGTCAAACTCGGTGAGCGCGATGCGCGCCGGGGCGACTATGTGGTGCTCGGCGGCCTGGCCGAGGGCGACCTGATCCTGCGCAACCCCGGCAGCACCTTGAAGGACGGCCATAAGGTCGAACTGCGTGATGCCGCTGCGCCAGCAGCGGCAACAGCACCGCCCGCAGCGGCAGCGCCTGCCAAATCAGGGGGTTGAGATGTTCCTCTCCGACTTCAGCATCAAGCGCCCGATCGCCACACTGGTGATCATCATCATGCTGATGTGCCTGGGGCTCCTGGCACTCAAAAAGCTGCGCGTCAACCAGATTCCGGACGTCGAAGAACCGGTGCTGGTGGTGACCATTCCCTACCCGGGCGCGTCGCCCGAAACGGTGGAGCGCGAGGTGATCAACCGGGTTGAAAAGTCGCTGCAGAGCATTTCTGGCGTGGACCAGGTGCGCGCCACGGCCAGCGAAGGCAGTGCCCGCATCACCATCGTGTTCAAGTTCAACAAGAACATGATCGAGGCGTCTGACGACGTGCGCAATGCGATTGCCACGGTGCGCTTCAAGTTGCCAGTGGAAATCCGCGAGCCAGTTTTGCAGCGGCGCGACCCCAGCGCGCAACCCATCATGCAACTGGCCCTGAGCAGCACCCAGCAAAGCCATGCCGAGATTTCACGGCTGGCAGAAGACGTTCTTTCGGACCGTTTCAGGGCCATCAACGGCGTGGCCGTCGTGTCGGTGAGCGGCTCACTCAAACGCGAGCTCAGTGTGCTCTTGCGTGCCGAGCGGCTGCGCGAGTACAACGTGTCGGTCACCGAAGTGGTCAACGCCCTGCGCAACCAGAACGCCACCGCACCGGTGGGAAAAGTGCGGGGCATTCAGGAAGACCAGAGCATCCGGCTGGTCGGGCGCATCGGCACGCCGGGCGAGTTTGGGCAAATCGTCATCAAGCGGCGCGGGGCCGAAGTGGTGCGCCTGGCGCAGGTCGCTGAAATTGCCGACGGGTTTGCCGAAGTCACCGGTTTCAGCGTGCGCAGCGGCAGCCCGAACGTGGGCATCTCGGTCACCCGTTCGCGCGAAGCCAGCACAGTTACGGTAGCCAATGAAATTCGCGCCCTGGTGGCGGAGATCAACAGAACCCTGCCTGCAGGCACCAAACTGGAAGTCACCCAGGACGGCGGCAAGGACGCGCAAAACAGCCTTCAGAACGTGATCGAGTCACTGCTCTACGGTGCCGTGCTGACGATCTTTGTGGTGTATGTGTTCCTGAACTCCTGGCGCTCGACGCTGATCACGGCGCTGAGTTTGCCCACGTCGGTCATCGCCGCCTTCATTGCCGTCTGGCTGGCCGGTTTTACGTTGAACTTCATGAGCCTGCTGGGCCTGTCTTTGGCAATTGGCGTGCTGATTGACGATGCCATCGTGGTGCGCGAAAACATCGTGCGGCACATGGAGCGTGGCAAAGACCGCCGCCAGGCTGCGAGCGACGGTACACGCGAGATTGGCATGGCGGTGGCTGCCACTACGTTCTCCATCGTTGCGGTGTTTATTCCGGTGGCGTTCATGCCAGGTGTTTCGGGCGAATGGTTCCGCCCGTTTGCGCTGACCGTGGTGGCGTCGGTATTGGTCAGCCTGTTCATATCGTTCACGCTGGACCCGATGCTGTCGGCCTATTGGGGAGACCCGGTGGGCCACCACCTTGAACCCAAAACAGGCATGAGCAAAGTGCTCGCGCGTTTCAACACCTGGTTTGACCACCAGGCGGACCGTTATGGCCGCGTGATCGCCTGGGCGTTGCACCATCGGCGCTGGATGGCGGCGATTGCCGCGCTGAGCCTGGTGGCGGCGCTGGGCCTGCACGTCAAATTTGGCGGCTCCAGCTTTTTGCCGGTCTCGGACTCGGGCACGCTGGCCATTGAGGTGCGCACGCCATCGAGTTCAAGCCTGGATTACGCGCGCAGCAAAATGGAAGCCGCCGCAGTGCTGGCGCGCCGCCTGCCCGAGACCATCGCCACCAACAGCACGGTGTCTGCCACTGGCGGACGCATCTACATTGACGTTGGCAAAAGCACGGCCCGAAAGCGCTCGGCCACCGAGCTTGCGGTCGAACTGCGCCTGATGATGGCGCAGCTGGTGGGCGCTGAATACACAGTGCTGGCAGACCTGAACAATGGCGCCTCCAAGCCGGTGCAGATCCAGTTCTCAGGTACGGATTCACGCCGCCTGATCGCCATCACCAGCGACTTCATGGACAAACTCAGAAAAGTCGAAGGCGCGGTGGATGTGGGCCTTTCAGAACTCGGGCCGCAGCAGGAACTCAAGATTGAATTGAACCGGGGCCTGGCCAACTCACTGGGCATTTCTGCCAACGATGCGGCGCAAGCCCTGCGCGTGGCATTTGCGGGGGTGGAGGTGGGCGATTGGGTCGACCCCAATGGCGAGTCTCGCGACGTGGCGCTGCGCCTGCACCCGGATGACCGCGTGAGTGCCGAGAACATCGAGCGCCTGCCGATTGCTGTGAGTGGCAGCAACGTGATGGTGCCACTGGACCAGATTGCCAGCGTCAGCATGGGCCAGGGGCCGTCGCAGATTCAGCATTACAACAGCAAACGCATGATGGCGGTGTCGGCCAACGCGCAAGGGCGCTCCAGCGGCGAAGTGACCGCCGATGCACTCAAGATTGCGCAGGCGATTGATTTCCCGCCGGGCTACGGCATTGAGCTTGGCGGTGCCGCACGCAACCAGAAAGAGCTGTTCTCGGAAATGCTGATTGCGCTGTTGATGGGCATTGGCATGATGTACCTGATTCTGGTGATGCAGTTTGGCTCGTTCACCGCACCGCTGGCGGTGATGCTGTCGCTGCCCTTGAGCCTGATCGGCGTGGTGGTCGCGCTGCTGCTGACCGGCGGCACGCTGAACCTGATGAGTTTCATTGGCGTCATCATGCTGATGGGCCTGGTCGCCAAAAACGCTATTTTGCTGCTCGACTGCGCGCGCAAACAGCAACAGGAGGGCATGGACCGTGAAGACGCGCTGATGCAGGCTGGCCGCATGCGCCTGCGCCCGATCCTGATGACCACCTTTGCACTGATTGCCGGCATGCTGCCCGTGGCCATTGGCCTGGGCGAAGGCGGCGAGTTCTACCGCCCGCTGGCCATCGCCATCATTGGCGGCACCATCACGTCCACGCTGCTCACGCTGTTGGTGGTGCCGACCTTTTACGACAGCATTGAAATCGCCCGGGACCGCATGGTCGCCAAGTTTCAGTTGCGCAGCAGGCGGGGTAATGCGGTGGTGGCGTTTGTGATGACGTTTGTGGAGGCGTTGCTGGCGTTGACGATGTTGCGGGCGGTGTATCGGCTGGGCATGCGCGCAGTAAAGCGCTTGACGGTTCGAAGATCTGGCGGTGTTGCGCAAACAGAGTCCTGAATCAGGTTTTGAATCAGGTATCGAATCAGGTTTGGGGCCAGGTTCTGGTCGGCTAAATCGCCAGCGAGCTCTTCCAGTTGGTCAGAAGTTTTTTCTGGTCGGCCATTGCCAAGGCGCCTGCCTTGCGGATAACCAGGCGTTCGTCCAGGGTGAACAGCTTGAGTCTGACCAGACAGGCGGTGGTCAACCCGGCTGCGGTCAAATCCTGAACCGGGCTATCACCCGGCCAGGCGAATTGCTCTGCGCTTGTAATCATTGCCATGACCGCGTGTTGCGCCGTCTGGTTGAACGTTCCGCTGGACAGCACCAGTGCCGGACGGCGTTTGCTGGCATTGCGATCTGTGAACGGGAAAGGTACAACGACGATATCAAAAGCTTGCAGCCTTAAAGCTGATTGTGCGGGCGAAGGCATCACAAATCCTTGAAGGCTTCGTCGTCAGCCGGGCTGCTCCATTCTGTCAACGTGCCTTCCAGCGCCTGTGCGAATGCCAGATCCAGCGGGGTTGCCCGCTTGAGCCTGACGTCGTTGCCCACAATTTCGAAACCCACCATATCACCCGCCTGAAGGTGCAATACTTTTCGCACCTGCGTGGGCACGGTGGTTTGAAATTTGGTGGTGAGTTTAGAGGTTTGAAGCATGGTATTACTTTCCTACAGAATAGGATAACAGCAATTCTGAATGCATAAAGATTTTCTGAACTGAAACGGAATTGTATACTGTTATTTTATACAGTATTTCTGTGAGCCCCTCATCCAGCATCCTTCTGCAAGACATCGACGATGTCTGGACCGCCTCCGAGCTGGCCACATCGCAAGGCAAAGTCATACCCACCGGCAGCCCGGAACTGAACGCCCAACTGCCCGACGGCGGCTGGCCAGTGGGGGCGCTGGTCGAAATTTTGCAGGACCAGAGCGGGCAGAACGATTGGCGGCTGCTGTTGCCTGCACTGGCAAAAACCACCGGCGTGCTGACGCTGGTGGGTGCGCCGCATGCACCGTTTGCGTCAGCGCTGGCAGGTCAGGGCTTGAACCCCCACCGGCTGTTGTGCATCAACACCGACATGCCGTCAAACCGCATGTGGGCCACCGAACAGGCCCTGCGCTGCACGGAAGTCACTGCCGTGCTGGCCTGGCTGCCACTGGCGCGTGCCGAGCAGTTGCGCCGCTTGCAGATGTCGGCGGCCGAGCACAGCAAGCTGCTGTTTGTCATGCGCCCGGTCAAGGCGCAAAACGAATCTTCACCCGCCGTGCTGCGGCTGATCACGTCCAACCCGGCGCAGGGCGATGCACTGTTGGTCACTATTTTCAAACGGCGTGGCCCACCGCTTGCACAAACGCTTGTGCTGGCCGCCCGACCTGCAAGGCTGGGGGCATTGCTGGCGCTGGGGGACTTGAGCACGCCCTGCAGCATGGAAGAGAAAATCGCAGACGCTTCAATCCACACGTTCATTGAGAAACTGTCAACGCTGCAGCGTGCAGGTATTGCCCCTGGCCGTTCCAGTCGTTTTTCTGTTTTGTGATGGCCCCATTGCCAAACCCATCCATGCACTGGATTGCGCTACAACCGCTGTCGCCCGAGGGGGTAGATCTGCCCAACGACTTCGTGGCTTTGGGCTGGTGGGCGTTGCAGTTTTCACCCAAGGTCGCGCGGGTGAATGTGGGCATGGGTGTGGCAGCAGGCGAGGTGCTGGTGATGGAGGTGTCGGCCAGCGAGCGCCTGTTTGGCGGGCGAACCCGCCTGCTTGCATGTCTTTTTCAATCACAGGGGCCTGCAGTTCCTGTCAAATATGCACGCGGCTCCACGTCTTTAATTGCAATTTCCAGATTGGCACTGACTCCCAACCCGTCGGCCCCAAACCGTGATTTGCCAGATGCCGCGCCACGCGTTGCACCCGATGACCTGCCGCTTGAAACCCTCGCAGCCGCCCTGCCTCACCTGGGTACGCTGGCACGTGTCGGCTGCACGCGTTGGGGGGAATTGCGCGCTCTGCCACGCGGTGGCGTGGTACGGCGTTTTGGCCTGGACTTGCTGGACGCGCTGGACCGCGCCTATGGCCTGAAGCCAGAGCTGTATCCCTGGCTGGTGTTGCCCGAGGTGTTCGAAGCCAAGCTTGAACTGGATCATCAGATTGGTGCCGCCCCGGCGCTGATGTTTGGCGCGCAGCGCCTGCTTAAAAACCTGCAACTATGGCTGCAGTTGCGCCATAACGGCGTACTGGCACTTGAACTCGGCTGGACCATGGATGCCCGGCGCAATACCGCCACCCAGGGGGCGCTGACCGTACGCACGGCAGAGCCCACCCAGGACATCGTGCACCTGCAACGGCTGCTGGGTGAAAACCTGGCGCATACCCAGTTGCCTGCGCCCGTGCTTTACCTGCACTTGCGAACCCTGCAAACCGAGAAGCTGGCAGGCAAAAGCGCAAGCCTGCTGATTGAAGACCTGCAAAAGGGTGACAGCCTGCACCAGATGCTGGAGCGTGTGAGTGCACGTCTGGGTACCGACAGCGTGCTGCAACTGCAACAACGTGCCGACCACCGGCCCGAACACACCCAGTCCTGGCGGCCGGTTTTTGATGCTTCTAAATTTATAGCTCAAAATCAAATAAAAACAGGTGCCAGGGGTATAAAAGGCTCTAAGAATGGAAGCTCTGGCAACCAAAACGCTCCAACCGCCTTTTCCGCCACTTCGCAGGACCACCAGCTGTACCCAACCTGGCTGCTGACCAAGCCCATGGCCCTGCTGGTGAAAAACAGCATCCCGTTTTACCTGGGGCCGCTCACGCTGCTGGCAGGCCCGCAGCGCATTGAAGCCGGCTGGTGGGGCCCCGCCGCTGATGACGGCGACTGCGCCCTGCGTGACTACTACATTGCCCGCAACCTGCAAACCGGCCTGGTCTGGATTTACCGGGAGCGGCTGGGTGGGGTTGCCAAGTCAAACGCATCCGACACCCCGTGGTATTTGCATGGGCTTTTTGGGTGAGGTTTGTGCTCGTAATCAGCTGGACAGCGACTTTTTTTTGATCTACCGCAAGAATGGCCGGCAAGTGATTGCGGTTTTGAGCCGGTAGACCAGATGTAAACCTTTTCGCCTCATCCATCTGGATGAGGAACCACTGTCTCACTGCACGTTACACCTTGACACAGCCTGCGCAAGTGCATCCCAGTCCAACCGAAACCGCCTTGGATTCAGCAGCAATTCCGACTCATCGGTTTGAATGAGATTTGCGGCACAACGCCGGCCTTTTACCTGAATATCCCGTCAATGCGAGGCTCTGGAGCCCTAAAAAACGATTTCTGGCGCTGGATTTCAAGAATTAGACGCGATGAAGCAACTTGGCCCGGCTCTTGCGTTGTAATTACTTGGTACACGGTAACGCAGTAAAAACATCAAGGAGCCAACATGCGATTCCACACTTCCTTTTTTGGTCCAACAACTCGGGAGGCGCGCGCCGCAGCGGTGGCATTGGCGGCTGTTTTCCTGGGGGCAGCGCAAGCCCTTGCGACCCCGGTGACCATCACCACGCCGTTTATTAATTTCGAGAATCGGGCCATCAATTCGTTGGGGTTTGGCAACGGGCAATTTTTGCGGGTGGGCGCCAACTCGGTCGTTCCCAACAGTTTGGGGGGTACCACTGGCGTTGCGTCATTGGGAGGTACCAGCTTCCAGACCTCCATCAATTTCGATCCAAGTCCAGTTGCGCCCAACTTCTTTAGCCGATACTTGGCAGTTACCCCGCAGCTTCTGGCGGGCGGCGGGGCGAGTAACCCGTGGACATTGACATTTACCAATAATGTCGGCACGGCCAACACGGCTCAAGCCGTGGTCCAGATGCTCCCAGGCGCTCAAATGGCTCCTTTTGTCAACAGCATCACCCTCTCAGGAACCAGTGCCAATCCCGCGTTCACCTGGACACCGCCACCCGGTGCAGTTGTGAACGGTTACCGCATCAACATCTACGACAAATCGCTGATCAACTTCAATCCAGCCAACGGTCCTCTCAGCAATGGCAACATAGTTTCACGAAACCTGCAGCCCAGCGACACGTCCTACACTGTTCTGGCAAGTCATTTCACAGTACCGGGTTACGCCTTTGCGCTAAACAAAAACTATTCCATAGAAATATCCTTGATCCAGACCAGGGACCACAGTTCAATCAATCTGGGCAACGACAACATACAAGCCATCGCCCGCGTCTACGCCGACTTCACGCCGAACAATGGTGGTGGGCCGCCAGTCAACTTGCCGGTGGTGTTGGTCAATGGTGCCTACCAGTTCAACATGGCGGTGCTGGCTGGCCAAACGTATTACATCGACCCGGACGTTGCCATTGGGTATGACTATCAAACCGGAGCTGGCAACCCGAACTTCCAGTCGGTGACGCTGCCGGTGGGCATTGGGGACGGGCTCTATGACATTTTTGGCTACGACGCGCTAAACAACCTGGTTCTGCTGGCCGATGACTGGGCTGGTGGCTCGCCCTTCAACTTTGTGGCAGGTGGTGTCAGCCGGTTCCGTGTGACCGGCATCGAAACGGCTGCGGGCCTGGACCCCCTAAACACCACTGCATTCGTCACCGGCCTGACCTTTGCCGGCAGTGGCAACTTCACCGGCACGCAAACACCGATTGTGGTGACTATTCAAAGCGTGCCCGAGCCTGCATCGCTTGCGCTGGTCGGTTTGGCGTTGGCAGGGTTGCTGGTATCGCGCCGCCGCCGAAAAGCCTAAGCTTGGACCGCTCCCCTCGGAAAGCCCTGCAAATGCAGGGCTTTTTTCATGGATCTCAATTTTGCGCTCGGGTTTACATCATCAGTTTGGATGATGCGCGGTTGCAGGTTTTCCACGATTATGAAAGACTGGGGAACTGCAATCGCTTTTGGCAATGTCGCAGTTTTGAATTAACGAAGACACTGGAAGGTCCATGTATGAACAGTGAAGACCGTTTTGACCACCTCATCGGACTGATCTACGGCACAGCGCACGATGGCCATGAAGCGCATGGGCTGGCTACCGTGATGGATGCGATTCATGCAGAGCTCGGCGCGTTGGACGAATCGCATGAGAATGCCGACAGCTTCATGCGGCGCCTGTCGCCTCACATTGCACGGTCAGAACGGCTGCACAGCCGCATCCAGCAATTGGAACAGCGCCAATCTTTCCACCAAATTGAGCTGACCCATTTGCCGTTTGGGCTCGTTTGGGTCGGCGCTGGGTTGCAAGTGGTGACCCAGAACGAGCGGGCTTGTGCGTTGCTCAATGCAGGAACCGGCATATGCGTACGCAAGAACCGCCTGGCGGCCTGGGTGTCAACCGACATGGAACGGCTTGACCTGGCGTTGCACAACGCCTTGCGGGAAGACGAGCGCAAAGGCATTTTGCTGGCCTTGCGCCGACGTGACCAGTCGGTGCCACTTTTGGCATCGGTGATTCCCGTGATGGCACCCACTGATGGCGCTATCGCTCCTGGTGGCCCCGCAGACCGGTTCGCGCTCGTCATTCTGCAAAACCCGGATGAGGCCGCTATCGGGTTGGCGCATTTGCAACTTGTCTATGGCCTAACCGCTTTTGAGTGCAAACTTGCAGAGGCTCTGTTGAACAACGACACACTGGAAAGCTACGCCGAACGTACTTCAGTGAGCCTCAGCACACTGCGCAGCCATTTGGCACATCTCTTCAAGAAGACTGGCACCCACCGCCAGTCGGAACTCGTCCGGCTTCTGATGCTGGCGCAACCCAAGGTTTGATCCTGGATGACCGCGGCACCAGCCAAGTTCATGAAAACCAAGCTCAGCGTTGCCCATACAACTCACGCGCGTCGCGCTCATAGGCAGCCAGCCTGCGCACGGCGCGGGTGCGTTGCTCGACGGTCGTACTGTTGTGCAACGCGGCAAAACTGGCACAACTCTCGGACGTGAGCCGTTCGCTGTAAGTGCGGTAGGCCGGGTTGGGCGAGTTGGTGACACGATCCAGGTAGCCGCGCAACGACACCAGTCCTTCTGCGGGGGTTCGCCTGGCTGCAACCGTTGAACCACTGCCCGCTGCCGCCCCGGTGGCTTGACGCAAGGTCTGAGTCAGGTCCTGCTGCCGCCGTAGGCGCTCGGTATAGCTCAACTGTGGGTCATAGCTGGATGTTTCCAGCGCGCCACGCAGAACTGCAAGCTGGCGCTCCTCCAATGTGCCATAAAACTCCTGTGCACGATCCACATTGGACTTGACGCGCCGCTCCAACAGATCCTTGGGAGAAAGCTTCAGCCACTCATTGCGCCATTCGGAATTATTTTTGGCAAATTTACCCTCGATGTGCGTAATCTGCTCCGGGCTCATGCCCAGCAAAAGCCCCACCGCAGCGGCTTCCGCCTGGTTGGTGACCGCATTGAAGCGCTCCCGCGTGTCAGCGAACACCGCGCAAACAGCACCGGGGGCCATGTCTGCAGCGGCCAGCCTCTGCGCCTTTTGAAGCAAGTCCGCAATTTTTGGCAACTCGTCATTGCGATGCCACTGCAACAGGCGCGCAAGCTCCGTGCGCACAGCCGGGGCTTGCGTGTCATTGAAGTCAACATAGGCATCCAGCCACCAGAAGCCCAACTCAGGCGCGTTGTTGTAGGCCAGCTTGATCGCGCTGCAAGCCTGTAGCAACACAATGGCAGCAACCGCCATCAGTTGGACCATCCATCGAACCCCAATTCGGGCTACAAACCGGGCCAAAGACCGGCCCACGAACTGGCTTGAAAAAGTGACAGGTGGGACCGGGCCGATAATTCGGCGGTCATTGGAAATAAGCATCTAGAAACCTGACATCGAGAAAGAGTGAGACATGGCTTTGAACCTTAACGCAACAAGCACTTCTGCGGTGGACGTCGTCATCATGGCTGCTGGCAAGGGCACGCGCATGAAAAGCCGCTTGCCCAAAGTATTGCACCAACTGGCCGGACGTGCTTTGCTGCAGCATGTGGTGGACACAGCCGTCACCCTGGAGGCGCGCCGGATTGTTGTAATAACTGGCCATGGTGCTATGGAAGTCGAAGCAGCTTTGGCGGGTGATGCGGCAAAGACCCGCGCTGGCAGCAGGCCATTTGAATTGAAATTTGTGCGCCAGGAGCCACAAAACGGCACCGGCCACGCCGTTCAGCAGGCGGTGCCGGCACTTTCCAACGACGGCATTGTGGTTGTGCTCTCGGGCGACGTTCCGCTCACGCGCCCGGACACCCTCAAGAACCTGATTGCAGCCTGTGGCGGCAACAACCTGGCCCTGTTGACGCTGGAGTTACCCAACCCTGCGGGGTATGGCCGAATTATTCGTGAGGGCGACAAGGTGCAGGCCATCGTCGAGCAAAAGGACGCGACGGCTACGCAACTGCAAATCAGGGAGATCTACAGCGGCATCATGGCCGTGCCGGCGGCAGCGCTCAAAAGGTGGCTTTCCCGCCTGGACAATAAAAATGCACAGGGCGAGTTTTACCTGACTGACATCGTCAAGTTTGCGGTTGCAGACGGAGTCACCGTCGTGGGCCACAAAATCACCGATGAAGTCCAGGTGGCGGGTGTCAACAGCCCGGTTCAACTGGCCGAACTGGAACGTGCCTTTCAAC
>JANMCB010000039.1:0-1593 GCA_031360805.1 Rhodoferax sp. | reverse complement strand
AACATCTCCTGGTCCAGCGCGTTGTGGTGCGTCTTGAACGGTTTGGCGTTGGCGCCGCCTGGAATCGGGTGCAGCATGGGCGTTTCAACTTCTAAAAAGTTGTGCGCCACCATGAATTCGCGAATCGAGCTCACAGCCTTGCTGCGTGCCACAAAACGCTTGCGGGCCGACTCGTCCATCATCAAATCGACATAACGCTGGCGGTATTTGGTCTCCTGATCGGCCATGCCGTGAAACTTGTCGGGCATCGGGCGCAGGCTCTTGGTCAGCAGGCGAAGGCTGGTCGCGTGGATGGACAGCTCGCCGGTTTTGGTCTTGAAAACGCGGCCTTCGGCGGCCACAATGTCGCCCAAGTCCCAGTGCTTGAAGCTGGCATACAGGGCCTCCCCAACTTCTTCGCCCTTGATGTAGATTTGCACCCGACCGCCGCTCGGGCCAAACGACGCGTCCTGCAGCGTGCAAAAGCTGGCTTTGCCCATCACGCGCTTGAGCATCATGCGCCCGGCCACCTTGGCCGTAGCGTTCAGCGCCAGCAGTTCTTCGGGCGACCTACCGTCATGCGCGGCAAACAGGGTGGCGGCATGGTCGGTCGGCTTGAAGTCATTGGGAAAGGCGACGCCGTTGCCCAACGCTTGCTGCTCGCGAATCACCTTGAGCTTCTCGCGACGCTCGATGATGAGCTGGTTTTCGTCTACAGCAATGGCGGTTTCAGCAGTGGCAGGGGGTAATTTTGGGTCGGACATGTGGGGCAGGTGAAAGAGGGCACTGAGATGGCGCATTGGCCAGCCAAATGGCGGGCAGGTTGCTCGAAACGGCTTGGCAATTCAATAACCGGACAACGCCAAAAGGATTGATTTTAAGGGGCCGGGCGCGGCAGGTGGCTGGCGCTATCATGCCCACACCGTTTTTTCATATCGCGCCTAGCCAGGCGCCCGCAAGTCCGCCATGTTTTACCAGATCATTTCCCTGCTGCTCGAAGTTGCCATTGGGCTGGTGGGTGGCGCCTGCCTGCTGCGCCTGTACATGCAGTACCTCGGGATTTCGATGGCGGCGCGCTCGGGCAACCCGCTCGCCACATTCATTTTTTCACTGACCGACTGGATCGTGCTGCCCTTGCGCCGCCTGGTTCCCAGCGCGGGCCGGTGGGACCTGTCCAGCCTCTTGGCGGTGTTTTTGCTGGAACTGGCGCAGTTCTCCATCTTGTGGCTTTTGGGCGCCATGGGGGTGAGCTTTGTGCAGATTGTGATTCTGGCGGCGTTCGGCGTGGTCCGCCTGGCACTGTCTGCCATGACGGGCCTGGTGATCGTCTATGCCGTATTGAGCTGGGTGCAAACCAACTCGGTGTTCACAGCCGTTATCGAGCGCCTGTGCACTCCGCCCCTCACGCCCTTGCGCCGTGTGATTCCGCTGGTCGGCGGGATTGACCTGTCGCCGCTGGCGTTATTGATTCTGCTGCAGATCGGGGCGATTGTTTTGGGGGCCATGCAAGCCATGGCGCTGGGGGTGGGTGTCCGAATTTAAACCGCCCGACTTCGGGGAATCTTAGATCGCCCGGTTCCGCGCCAGCGGCGGGTTCCTGGCAAAGTAGCCTTC
>JANMCB010000035.1:0-3642 GCA_031360805.1 Rhodoferax sp. | reverse complement strand
GTCAGCGCTGCGCCATGGCCGGCGTTGAAATGCGGGCTGTCCTCCATGACCACCACGGCGGCCTGCACGGCATCCAATGCCGAGCCGCCCGCTTGCAAAATGCGCCAGCCGCTGCGCAATGCCAAGGCGAGGTGCGCGCGGCTTTCTTCCCAATCGGCGCTGCTCTGAAGGTCGTGCGCCAGCGTGCCACAGCCGCCATGCAAACCGATGGCAATGCCAGACATCGGTTTACTTGGGCTTGATATTCATGGCCAGCGTGTCTTCGTCTACCCTGGGTTTGCTGGTGACTTTGTCCTTCTGCATGGCCCAGGCTGAGCCCACTGCCACGATGGGCAGGCGCTGGCGGTCTTTCTCCAGCAGCGCATTGGCATCTTCAAGAAACTTGCGGCGTTTGCCCAAGTCCATCTCAATGGCGGCGTCTTGCAACAACTTGTCCATCACCGCATTCTGGTAGCCCAGCACGTTGAAGGCACCCATCTTTTTCTCTTTGTCATTGGAGTGGGCCAAAGACGACAGCGTGTAATGCGCCTCACCGGTCAAGGTACCCCAGCCGGACATCGACATTGAATAATCGCCGCGTGTGCGGGCCGGGAAAAACACCGCAGCCGGTTGCGCATTCGTCTGCGCATCAATGCCGACAGCAGCGAGCATCTGAGCGATCGACGTGCCGACCTGGCGGTCCCCAGGCAGGCGATCCTGGGTGAAGGAAAATTGCAACTTGAAACCGTTGGCATAACCCGCATCTGCCAGCAGCTTACGCGCAGCAGCGGGGTCGTACTTGCGCTCGCCCAGCGCTTTGTTGAAGCCGAAAATTGAGGGCGTCACCATCTGGCTGGCTGGTTTGCCAAGCCCTTCCATCGCCACCTCGGCCAGAGCTTTGCGGTCAATCGCCAGGTCAATCGCCTCACGCACGCGCAAGTCCTGGAAAGGGTTTTTAGCCAAGGCTGAGCCGTCTTTGGCGGTCACGAGCAGTGCCTTGTCGCGCATGTCCAACTCGACATTGAAGACATAGACCGTGTCGATGGTCTGCACGGTGATTTTCGAATCGCGTTGAAGCGTGGCGACATCGGTGGCGGGCACGCGGGTGATCAAGTCAAGCTGCCCGGCCTTGAGCTGGGCCACCCGGGCGGCATCGTTTGGAATCTCTTTGCGCACGTGCCGTGCCCAGGGTTCTTTGGGGCCCCAAAAGCTGTCATTGCGGGCCAGCACCAGGTCGCCCTTGGGTTGCCACGACACGTATTTATAGGGGCCAGTGCCGATGGCGGCTTTGCCTGAATTGAAGGCCTCGTTGGCAGATTCCTTGGTCAACCCGGCTGCCGCTTTGGACGAGACGATGAAGAGGCGGATGAAGTCGTTGGGCAAGGTTGGGGCTGCGCCATCGGTAATCACTTGAACGGTGAATGGGTCAATGATCTTCACCTCTTTGACGCGGCGCACATAGATGGTGGTCGGGTTGGGGCCGGACACCACGGGAATGCGGTCGATGGAAAACTTCACATCCTGTGCGGTGAAGTCCGAGCCGTCATGAAACTTCACGCCCCGGCGCAGCTTGAACTCCCAAGTGCTGTCGTTTACCGCACGCCAGCTTTCCGCCAAGCGAGGCTCCAGTTCCAGCCCATCGCCCGACCACACCAGTGTGTCAAACACATGCTTCAGCGCCTCTGCGTGCGTGCCGGTGGCGGTGAAGTGCGGGTCAATGGAATCTGGCCCGCCGCGCACGCCAATCGTGAGCGTCTGCGCCATCGCGGAGGTAAGGAGCGTTGCCGAACATACCAAGCCCATGAGGAAAGACCGCATATTGAACTCCTAAAGACGGCATTGCGCCAACCGCTTGCCTTGTGGCAGTAATTAAATGCCTGCGCGGCCCAACAGTCAATACCTTTTGGAACTAATTTTCAAATTCGCTGAATCCTGGACATTGGTGGTTTCCCTGAGGCAATCGACATTGCATAGGCCGTGATGCCAAAAAAAGTGTTTGGGTCGCCCTGATAGTTTGGTAGCATGCAACACAAAATCATCCTAGATTGTTCGATTTGGAACCAAATAGCCATTTTTCAGACACTGCCGTGGGTCGGCTTCAAGTTGACGCTGGGCACATCCTGCTGGGCCGTCATCGGCTGGACGTGTTCACGCACGCACGCTTGTGGCGCAACCCCTGCGGCTTTTCGGCGCGCTTCAACTATTTGGGCCTTCGCTACAACACGCCACTTTACGGTTGGGTCGAAGCGCGATTCGGTCTCTCGCGGGCCGAGTTTGTGGTGATATACAGCCTGGGCCTGATGGAGGACGTCACCGCCAGCGAAATTGCCGCATCGACTGCGTTTCCGAAAAACACGCTGAGCCGCGCTGTGAACCGGATTGCCAAATTGGGCCTGATTCTGCGTAACGCAGGCCAGAGCGACCGGCGCCAGCATAACCTCAGCCTCACGCCTAAAGGGCGTGCCGTGCTGGATGAAGCCATGCCACGGTTTGCGGCGCTGGAAGCCGAAATGCTCGCGCCGCTGACCTTGGTGGAGCAGGAGACGCTATCCGCCCTGATGGCCAAAGTGGTGTTGGCCATGTTTGAGAACTCGCCCGAGCCGCCAGAATCGAAACGGGCGCTGGAATCCGTCCCAACCGTCAGTCCCGAGTTTTTGATGAGGTAAAACCTATGCGTATCGCCGAAATGAACTGGATGCAAGTGGAGCAGCACGTGAAGACGGACCGTCGTGCCGTGTTGCCGATTGGCTCCACGGAGCAGCATGGCCAGTTGAGCCTGTGCGTTGATGTGATCTTGTCCGAACGTGTTGCGGTGGAGGCCGCAGAGTCGATCCAAGTGCCGGTTTTTCCGGTGATCCCCTATGGCTTCACGCCGAGCTTTGTGGACTACGCGGGCACCATCACGCTCAAACTCTCGACTCTGTGCGCGGTAATGTGCGATGTGCTCGATGGCATGGTGCGAAGCGGTTTTAGGCAGATCGTGATCGTCAACGGCCACGGTGGCAATGGCCCGGCCCACGGCGCGATTCTGGAGTGGCTTGACCGCAACCGCGGCGTGCAAGTGAAGTGGCACAACTGGTGGAACGCGCCCCAAACGCTGGCAGCAGTCAACGCCATCGACCCGCTGGCCTCACACGCCTCGTGGATGGAAAACTTTCCCTGGACGCGCTTGGCCGGCGTGGTGCCACCCGAGCTGCAAAAGCCCCTGATAGATTTCGCGCGCTACCAGCGGATTGACCCCGGCGCCAAAAAGGCCATGATCGGTGACGGCAATTTTGGGGGCCACTACCAGCGGCCCGATGCCGACATGCTGGCGCTGTGGGCCGTGGCGGTGGCCGAGACCCGGGCCATCATCGCGTCCGACTGGGACTGAGGTCCTTCCCGAGTCAGTTCTTTCACCATGCTGGCATTCATCATCCAACGCCTGCTGCAAGCTGCGGTGGTGATGCTCGTCATCTCCCTGATGGTGTTTGTCGGGGTCTACGCGGTGGGCAACCCAATCGACGTGATGATCTCCCCAGATGTCACGCAGCAAATCCGCGAAGAGACGATTCGCGCTTATGGGTTTGACAAACCCCTTTGGCATCAATACGCCACCTTTCTGACAAAGCTGGCGACTGGCGACTTTGGCCGCTCGTTCGTCTACAACATGCCGGTGCTTCA
>JANMCB010000030.1:0-1833 GCA_031360805.1 Rhodoferax sp. | reverse complement strand
TTGAGGCCGAACTGCGCTGGATCGACCAGCATGTTGGTGAGCGGCCTTACGGTGTCGACGTCATCATCCCCACCCAATACGACCGCGAGGCTGAGCGCACCACCGAAGACCTGGAGCGCCTGATTCCCGACGGCCATCGCGCGTTCATGGACAAAATCCTCGACGACGCGGGCGTCCCCGCACTGCCGCCCGAGGAGCGCGAGCGCGTGCACAAGGAAATTGTGGACGGGCGCGGCAACATGACACCCGACGGCGCACGGCGCCTGCTGCAGGTGGCGCTGGCTCACCCGCAGGTCAAGCTGGTCGTGAGCGCCCTGGGTTCGCCGCCACCGGACGTGGTCGCGCAGTTGCGCGAGCGCAAGGTGATGATTGGTGCCATGTGCGGAAAAGGCGAACACGCCGCGCGCCACGTGGCCGCAGGGGTGGAAGTCATCGTCGCGCAGGGCACCGAAGCGGGCGGCCACACCGGAGAGGTTGCCACCATGGTCCTGGTGCCGCAGGTCGTAGAAGCCTGCGGTGACAAGGTCGCGGTACTGGCGGCTGGTGGCATCGCCAGAGGCAGCCAGATTGCTGCCGCCCTTGCGCTTGGTGCTCAGGGCGTCTGGTGCGGAACGCTGTGGCTGGGCACGCGTGAGAGCGAGCTGGACCCCTTTGAAAAGCAGGTGCTGTTTGCAGCCCGAACCGAAGACGCGGTGCGCCGTCGTGCCAGAACCGGCAAGCCGGTGCGCATGCTCAAGAGCAATCTGTCAGAGGCTTGGGAGCAGCCCGGGGCGCCCGCCTATCTGCCCACGCCGCTGCAGGGCATCTTGTACAACGAAGCCCATGCGCGCGTCGTCCGCGCCAAACGCAAGGACCTCTATTCGTTTCCCGCTGGGCAGGTGGTGGGCATGATCCGGGAAGAATCTTCAGTGCGTGACGTGATGCATCAATTGCAGCTGGAATACCTTGACGCCATCGAACGGCTGCGAAAACTGAACCCGGTCGAGCCTTGAACCCAATTCCGTAACAGCCCGACCCATCCAGGAATAGCCATGACCCAGGAAGTTTTAGTCGAGCACATTGACGGCATGGTGGTAGTCACCATCAACCGGCCTGAGGTGCGTAACGCGGTGAATCGCGCGGTGTCTTACGGCGTTTGCGAGGCACTTGACGAACTGGACCACCGCAGCGACCTGCATATCGGCATCCTCACTGGCGCCGGCGGAAACTTCTGTGCCGGCATGGACCTGAAAGCCTTTCTGCGCGGTGAGGTGACCCGTGTCAAAGGGCGCGGCATTCTGGGCATTGCCATGACGCCGCCGCGCAAGCCGCTGATCGCTGCGGTTGAAGGCTACGCGCTGGCGGGCGGATTTGAGTCGGTGCTGGCGTGTGACCTGGTGGTCGCAGCCCGTAACGCGCAATTCGGCTTGCCCGAAGTCAAACGCGGGCTCGCTGCCGCTGCAGGCGGGCTGATGCGCTTGCCGCGTCTCATCCCGCAACGCATCGCCATGGAGGCGGCGCTGACAGGCGACATGATTACGGCCGAACGGCTCTTTCAATTCGGGTTGATCAATTCGCTAGTGGAACCTGGCCAGGCGCTGGAAGAAGCCAAAAAGCTGGCCCGGCGCATCATGGGCAATGCGCCGCTGGCAGTGGCCGCGAGCAAACAGGTGATCATTGAACAGCGCGACTGGCCAATAGCCGAGATGTTCGCTCGCCAGGAAGCCATCACCGGGCACTTGCTCAAGTCGGCCGACGCGCGTGAAGGCGCGACAGCGTTTGCCGAACGCCGAAAGCCCGTGTGGCGCGGCGAATAGGTTTTGACTACTGCGCCGACTCCATTTGAAACCCGCT
>JANMCB010000017.1:0-24358 GCA_031360805.1 Rhodoferax sp. | reverse complement strand
CCCCAATTACGACGCCACCAGTGTCGCGGCTGCCTGTGCCGACCTTGCCAAAGCCGGCTTGCCGCCCACCTTGATGGTGGACTGCAGCCACGCCAACAGCAGCAAGCAGCATGAGAAGCAGGTGGATGTGGCGCGTGACATTGCAGCCCAGGTGCAGGGCGGCTCAAAAAGCGTGTTTGGTGTGATGGTCGAGAGCCATTTGACGGCGGGCGCGCAAAAGTTCACACCGGGGCAGGACGACGCCACCAAGCTTGCCTACGGCAAGAGCATTACCGACGCCTGCCTGGGCTGGGCCGAGTCACTCACCGTGCTGGAGGTGCTGTCGGCGGCAGTCGCGGCGCGGCGGGCCAGAAAGGGTGATTAATATACCCATAATGGGTATATTGGAGGTTGAAACGGACGGTTTTAACCAAAAAACCAGTAAAATAGGCCTCTAGCCCTCGTATTTATTAAAAAGTTTGCTATTTATTTTTTAGTAAATTAATTAACTTTGCGTGAATGCCGCCAAAGCCGCCATTGCTCATGCACACGATGTGATCGCCGGGTTTGGCGTTGGCGGCAACCTGGGCTGCGACTTCGTCCACCGTGCTGCCCACCTGCGCCCGCGCGCCCATGGGCAGCAATGCTTCAGCGGCGTCCCAGCCAAGGCCACCGGTGTGGCAAAACGCCAGGTTGGCCTGTTCAAGGCTCCAGGGTAGCTGGGCTTTCATGGCGCCGAGTTTCATGGTGTTGGAGCGTGGCTCAAACACCGCCACGATGCGCGCGCCGGGGCCAATTTTGCGCCGCAAGCCATCCACAGTGGTGCGGATTGCGGTGGGGTGGTGCGCGAAGTCGTCGTAGACGGTGATCGGCGCCTGCAAGGTAGCAATTGATGCCACAACTTCCATGCGGCGTTTGACGTTGACAAACCGCCCGAGCGCCTCACAGGCCACGGCAACCGGTACGCCAACATGGTCGGCCGCAGCAATGGCGGCCAGCGCATTCAGCTGGTTGTGCAAGCCGGTGAGCGCCCACTCTACACGCCCGCGCTTCTGGCCTTGCACCAACACATCGAACTGGCCTGGTTCGCCCTGGGCCGTCAAGTCGCTGACCGTCGCGCCGAAGCTTCGCACCTCGCTCCAGCAGCCGGCGTTCATCACGCGAACCAGGCTTTCTTCCAGGCCGTTGACGACGACTCGCCCGGTGCCGGGAACGGTGCGCACCAGGTGGTGAAACTGACGTTCAATGGCGGCCAGGTCGTCAAAGATGTCGGCGTGGTCGAATTCCAGGTTGTTGAGCACGGCGGTGCGCGGGCGGTAGTGGACGAATTTGCTGCGCTTGTCAAAAAACGCGGTGTCGTATTCGTCGGCTTCTATGACGAAGTGGGGGAGGCAGGGAGGCCATGGGCTTTGCGCAGGTAAAGGAGGAGCCCGCAAAGCGGGCGGGGGACACGGAGCAAAGTCCATGGCCTCCCAATTTTCCGACGGACCGCCCCTAGAAAAATTAGCCCCCTTGGGGGGCAGCGTAGTACGCGCAGCGACAAGCGTGGGGGCACCATCGCCAAGGCGGGCCGAGATACCAAAGTTCATGGGCACGCCGCCGACCAGAAACCCGGGTTGCAGCCCTGCGCAATCCAAAATCCAGGCCAACATGGCTGTGGTGGTGGTCTTGCCGTGCGTTCCAGCCACTGCCAGAACGTGACGCCCTTGCAGCACGTTTTCAGCCAGCCATTGCGGCCCGCTGGTGTAGGGCAAACCGGCGTCCAGAATCGCCTCCATCAGCGGGAATTTGGGCGCACCGCCGGGCAATTGCGCGCGGCTGACGGTGTTGCCAACCACAAACACGTCGGGCTTCAGGTTCAGTTGTTCGGCGCCGTAGCCTTCGATCAGCGCAATGCCCAGAGCGCGCAGTTGGTCGCTCATGGGCGGGTAGACGCCCGTGTCGCAACCAGTTACCTTGTGGCCCGCCTCACGCGCCAGCGCTGCCAGTCCACCCATGAAGGTTCCGCAAATGCCGAGAATATGAATATGCATGCGCGGATTTTAGGTTTGCAATCCTGCACAGGACAAAAATTGCAGATTCAATACACTATGCGTTGATTGCCCGCTTGCCTTATGAACTCCATGACCTTTGAAATCGCCGCAACGGCGGCCCGCCTGGTCGTTGAAGAGGGCCTTGAATACGGGGCGGCCAAGCGCCGCGCAGTGAAACAGTTGGGGCTTGCCAGCCGTTCGGCCCTGCCGGCCAACGACGCGGTTGAGGCCGAGGTGATCGACTACATCACCCTGTTCTGTGCGGACACCCAGCCTGTCGAGTTGCGTGCCCTGCGCCAGTTGGCACTGGTCTGGATGCATCGCATGGCGGCATTTCGGCCTTACCTGAGCGGCGCGGTCTGGCGTGGCACAGCCACCCGCTTGAGCGACATATATATTCAGTTGTTCTGCGATGACTCCAAATCGGCCGAGATCGCCTTGATTGACTACCGCGTCAAGTATGTACCGCGCTCCATCACCGGCTTCAACGGTGAGACGGTGGACGCATTGAGCGTTCACAGCTATTGCGAAGGCTTGCAGGAAGAGGTTGGCGTGCATTTGATGGTGTATGACCATGACGACCTGCGCGGCGCCCTGAAGCCCGACGCAAGCGGCCATGCAAGCCGCGGCGATTTGGCGGCCATGCAGCTTTTGTTGCATGATGGAGCCGAGCATGGCGACCATTCCCCCTGAACCTGATAATCGCCGGCGCCGTTGGCTGTTTGGCGGCGCCGCTGCCGTTGCAGTCCTTGGCGGTGCCGGGCTCTCGTGGTGGCGCTCGAAGCAAGGTCTGGAAGGCGGTGGAGGCACAGTTTCGCCCATTGATTCGAAGGCAACCCGCGCCGAGGCGCCACTCGTGCCTGGTGATGCACGTCCAGGTTCCGACGCCAAAGCAATGGCGGACTTGTGGGCACTTGAATTGGCTACACCATCTGGAATCATGTTGGCGCTGGCCTCGTTGCGGGGCAAACCACTGCTGCTTAATTTTTGGGCTACCTGGTGCCCGCCATGTGTGGAGGAACTGCCGCTAATTGACGGCTTCTTCCAAAAAAATAGCAAAAACGGCTGGCAAGTTCTGGGGTTGGCGGTCGACCAGGTTCCCGCGGTCAATGCCTTTCTGGCAAAACAGCCGGTTGGTTTCCCGATTGCCATGGCGGGTCTGCCCGGCATCGAATTGAGTAAATCACTCGGCAACTTGGGCGGCGGTTTGCCGTTTACGGTGTTGATAGGCTCCCAGGGTACCGTCTTGCACCGTAAAATGGGCCGTGTCACCTCTGACGATTTGCAGGTTTGGGCGACGCTGACCTGAGCCAGATTGGACTTGGGTGCAACCTTGTCGGTTCAGGACAAGTGTTTACAAGACCGCCTTTACCCTTCATTTTAAAAATTCCAAAAATCGAACTCAAGGTAAAATGGTTAAAAATAGGCGCTAAAGCCTGTTAATTGCTCTATTTTAGAGTAATTTGACCGATGGTAATTCCCATCATTTGTTGGAGATAGCATGGATTTACGCAAGCTCAAAACTCTGATCGATCTTGTTTCTGACTCCAATGTGTCGGAGCTTGAAATCACCGAAGCCGAAGGCAAAGTGCGCATCGTCAAAGGCGGCGGTGCCATGACCCAAGCCTACGCGGCGCCCGCGCAGCCTGCACCCGCTCAAGTTGCAAATGCACATTCGCCGCTGGTCGCTGAAGTGCCAGTAGCGCCGGTGGTGGTCGCGAACCATGTCGTCAAATCACCCATGGTGGGCACTTTTTACCGAAGCGCGTCACCCGGTGCCAAGCCCTATGTAGAGGTCGGCGACACCATCAAGCAGGGTGAAACCATTTGCATCATTGAGGCCATGAAGATTCTCAACGAAATTGAGGCCGACAAAACGGGCATCGTTTCCCGCATTTTGAGCCAGAACGGCGAAGCGGTTGAGTACGGGCAGCCGTTGTTCGAAATCGAATAATTCCTGTTTTACGCGTTATGTCGGCACAAGAAGCCTTGATCCATGTTTAAAAAAATCCTGATCGCCAACCGTGGCGAGATCGCCCTTCGAATCCAGCGTGCCTGCCGCGAAATGGGCATCAAGGCGGTCATGGTTTATTCAGAAGCTGACCGCGAGGCGAAGTACGTCAAACTCGCCGAAGAGGCGGTCTGCATTGGGCCGGCCGCGTCGGCGTTGAGCTATCTCAACATGCCCGCCATCATTTCGGCAGCCGAGGTAACCGATGCCGAAGCGATTCACCCGGGTTATGGTTTCTTGAGCGAGAACGCAGGGTTCGCCGAACGCGTGGAGAAAAGCGGCTTCCAGTTCATCGGGCCCACGCCGGAGTCGATTCGCATCATGGGCGACAAGGTGTCGGCCAAGCAGGCGATGATCAAAGCTGGGGTGCCGTGTGTTCCCGGCTCAGAAGGTGAATTGCCCGATGACCCGGTGCAAATCAGGCGCATTGCCAAATCGGTGGGGTACCCCATCATTATCAAGGCGGCGGGCGGCGGCGGGGGCCGCGGCATGCGAGTGGTGCACACCGAAGCCGCACTGATCAATGCGGTGCAGATGACCAAGGCCGAGGCGGGCAGCGCGTTTGGCAACCCGGCGGTGTACCTTGAGAAATTTCTGCAGAACCCGCGCCACATTGAAATCCAGATCATGGCGGACAAGTTCAAGAACGCCGTGTACCTTGGCGAGCGCGATTGCTCCATGCAGCGCCGTCACCAAAAAATCATAGAAGAAGCGCCCGCACCGGGCATACCGCGCAAGCTGATTGAACGTGTGGGTGACCGCTGCGTTGCAGCCTGCAAGAAAATTGGTTACCGCGGTGCCGGCACGTTCGAGTTTCTCTACGAAGACGGCGAGTTCTACTTCATTGAAATGAATACCCGCGTGCAGGTCGAGCACCCGGTGACCGAATGGGTCACGGGCGTGGACATCGTGAAAACGCAGATCATGGTGGCTGCTGGCGAGAAATTGCCGTTTACACAGCGCCAGATTGAAATGCGCGGCCATGCAATTGAATGTCGCATCAATGCCGAAGATCCCTACAAATTCACGCCATCGCCGGGGCGCATCACCATGTGGCATCCGCCAGGTGGTCCTGGCGTGCGGGTTGATTCCCACGTTTACACCAACTATTTTGTCCCACCGAACTACGACTCGATGGTCGGCAAGATCATTGTGCACGGTGATACGCGCGAGCAAGCGCTTGCCCGCATGCGAACAGCGCTTGGAGAAACCGTGATTGAGGGCATCAATACCAACATTCCGTTGCACCGCGAATTGATGGTGGATGCGAAATTCATGTCGGGTGGGACCAATATCCATTACCTGGAACAGTGGCTGGATCAGCACAAGCGGTAGGTCAGCCATGTTTGAACTTTGCCTGATCTGCCCTGAGGACCGGGTCGAAACCGTCAGTGATGCGCTGGATGCGCTGGACGCCTTGAGCGTCAGCGTGGAAGACGCGGACGCCCAGACAGATGCCGAGCAGGCCCTGTTTGGCGAACCCGGCTTGCCTGCACCGAAGGATGGCTGGCAACGCTCGCGCATCGTCGCGCTGTTTTCGAGTGAGCTTCAGGCAACTGAAGCGCTGGAGCTGTTGCAAGCGCAGGACTTCTTCGAAGGTTGCAAGGCATTGGGCACGCAAGCTGTGCCCGACCAGGACTGGGTGCGCCTGACGCAATCGCAATTCGCGCCGGTTGAGATCACGCCTGACTTCTGGATTGTGCCGACCTGGCACCAGCCGCCCGAACACGCCAAAGTTGTGATTCGACTGGACCCGGGTCTTGCCTTTGGAACTGGCACGCATCCGACAACGCGCATGTGTTTGCGCTGGATCGCACGGCACGCCCAAGCAAACAATTCGGAACCAGGGTCAATCTGGGGCC
This sequence comes from Rhodoferax sp., assembly GCA_031360805.1. GTDB lineage: Bacteria > Pseudomonadota > Gammaproteobacteria > Burkholderiales > Burkholderiaceae_C > JANYCG01. Next base: position 18,473 of record JANMCB010000017.1, on the reverse strand, counting down.
GGGTTCTGGACTATGGTTGCGGTTCCGGCATTCTGGCTATTGGTGCCGCAAAATTTGGCGCCATGCAGGTCGACGCCGTCGACATTGACACAGCGGCCGTCGAAGCCACAGTACTCAATGCCCAGGCCAATCAGGCGGCCGTGGTTGCAGGCCTTCCAGATTCCATCAACGGAAACTACAAGGTAGTGCTGGCAAACATTCTGGCAACGCCGTTGAAAGTGCTTGCCCCGTTGCTTTGCAGTCGTGTTCAGCCAGGTGGTCATTTGGTGCTGGCTGGCATCCTTGAGCGGCAGGCGGATGAACTGAAGGCTGCCTACCTCCCGTTTGGACAACTCACAGTGAGCGACAGCGAAGACGGCTGGATCCTGATGACTGCCAAGCTCTGAATGGCAATGGAGCGGCCTACAATTTGTCATGAGCCTGATCACCCGTTGCCCCGCCTGCCAGACATCCTTCAGGGTGGTGCCGGACCAGCTTCGCATGTCAGATGGTTGGGCGCGATGCGGTCAGTGTTCCGAAGTTTTTGACGCGTCTTCGAACCTCCAGCGTGAGGCACCGGTTGAGCCTGAGCCGGAATCGACGCCGCCCCAATTTCCAGCAACCGGGCAGAGCGCTGCCGCCAAGGAGGCGGTTGAGCTGACGTCAGAGCTGCAGGAGATTGTGGCGGCCCGGTCTGCGCCGATTGAGGAGCCGGCGCCAGTTGGTTCTGCTGAGGTACCTCGCCCGCGCCAGAGTGAGGCAAGTGAACCGGCTGAACCGAATTCGTCCAACGTTTCCTTTCTGCGCTCGCTTCCCGGCAAGGCGCGGCCACAAAAACTGTGGGTTCGCACTGTGCTGGTGGTGGCCAGTCTCGTTCTGCTTCTGGGTTTGATTTTCCAATTCGTGTTGCATGAAAGAGATCGCATAGCCACGCTTTTGCCCCAGACCAAACCTATCCTGGAGACCGTCTGCGGGTACCTGAATTGCGCAGTGTCAACCCTGCAGCAGATTGACTCGATTGTGGTTGAAAGCTCCTCGTTCACGCGAATTCGAAACGACAACTACCGCTTGAACTTTGTAATTAAAAATACGGCACCGTATCCGCTGGCGATGCCCGCACTGGAATTGACCTTGACCGACGCGCAGGATCAAGCTGTGTTGCGGCGTGTTTTACCCGCTTCGGATTTCAACGCAGGTGCCAACCCTCTGGCGGCCCATTCCGAGTGGTCGGGTTCAGTGGCCATCAGTGCCCGTTCCAATGGTGGTGCAGAGCGCATTGCGGGGTATCGAGTCATGGCTTTTTACCCATAGCGGGTCAGGAGCACGCAGAGCCTTGGTGCAAAAAAAAGCCCGACGTCTCGCGACATCGGGCTTTGGACATTAGCAACTGGCTTTTTAAGGCTTGGTTGCAGTAGGAAACGGCCAGGCTGCCTGCGGGTTCAGAGTGGTCTGAGCAGCAGGGGCAGCGGGAGCAGGCGCTGCCTTGGCAGCGGGTGCTTTCGCTGCTTTCTTCGCAGCCGGCTTCTTGGCTGCTTTCTTGGCGGCTGGCTTTTTGGCAGCAGGCTTTTTGGCTGCAGCAGCTTTCTTGGCAGGCGCTTTTTTTGCAGCTGCTTTTTTGGCTGGTGCAGCTTTCTTGGCCGGAGCCTTTTTGGCTGCTGCCTTTTTCGCGGGAGCGGCTTTCTTTGCAGCTACTGCTTTTTTAGCAGGTGCTGCCTTTTTGGCCGGCGCAGCTTTTTTCGCTGCTACTTTTTTCGCTGCTACTTTTTTTGCAGGTGCAGCTTTCTTTGCGGGAGCGGCCTTTTTTGCGGCCGGTTTTTTTGCAGTTGCCATTTCAATTTTCTCCTTGATCAATTTACAAAGAGCACTTCATGCGAGTTGGAGTGCATGAAGCGATTCATGGGGTTGGGCTTGGTCCCAGCACCATGAACTCGGGGGTGCGGATTGCCGCTGTCCTCTGCGGAACATTCGGCAATCAGCATCATTCTGGATTTCATTTTTTTTGGATTTGTTTTCAGTTTTTTGGGGCTCAATCCCAGGAGAGCGCTCCGCCTGACTGGTACTCAATCACCCGGGTTTCAAAAAAGTTGCGTTCCTTCTTCAAGTCAATCATTTCGCTCATCCACGGGAACGGATTCTCCTCATTGGGGTAAAGTGCTTCGAGCCCAATCTGTGTTGCCCGCCGGTTTGCGATATAGCGCAGGTAACCCTTGAACATTGAGGCATTCATGCCCAGCACACCGCGCGGCATGGTGTCTTCGGCATACCGGTATTCCAGTTCCACGGCCTTTTCAAACAGCGCCTTGATCTCGGCCTTGAATTCGGCTGTCCAAAGCTGCGGATTTTCTGCCTTGAGCTGGTTGATCAGATCAATGCCGAAGTTGCAGTGCATGGATTCATCCCGCAGAATGTACTGGTACTGCTCTGCGGCGCCGGTCATTTTGTTTTGCCGGCCCAGTGCCAGAATCTGCGTAAACCCGACGTAGAAGAACAAGCCTTCCATCAGGCAGGCAAACACGATCAGTGACTTGAGCAGCGTCTGGTCATCCTGCGCTGTGCCTGTATGGAAGTTTGGATCCATGATGGCTGCAATGAACGGCAGCAGGAACTCGTCTTTGTCACGGATCGATTTGACTTCGTTGTACGCGTTGAAAATTTCGCTCTCGTCAAGCCCAAGCGACTCTACGATGTACTGGTAGGCATGGGTGTGGATGGCTTCTTCAAAAGCCTGGCGCAACAAAAACTGGCGGCATTCAGGCGCAGTGATATGACGGTAGGTGCCCAGCACGATGTTGTTGGCAGCAAGGGAGTCGGCAGTGACGAAGAACCCCAAATTGCGCTTGACGATGCGACGCTCATCTTCGGTCAGGCCGTTCGGGTCTTTCCAAAGCGCGATATCGCGGGTCATATTGACTTCTTGGGGCATCCAGTGATTCGCGCAGCTGGCAAGGTATTTCTCCCAGGCCCACTTGTACTTGAAAGGCACCAACTGGTTGACATCAGTCTTTCCATTGATGATCCGCTTGTCCGCAGCGTTCACGCGCTTGGGAGCTGCCAAAGGAGTGGACGGTGCCAACGGCAGTGTTGCTCCGTCATCAAGAACTCTGGGTGCGCGCACCGGTGGCGTTGTTTGTGGAGGTGCCTCAGTCATGCGGCTGCTCGATGAGCCGCGTGCCAGCGAAAGCTGCGATGTGGGCTTGACTTCTTCGTCCCAGGTCAACATAAATAGTTCCAATTACCGAATTATGAGAGCAGTGAATTGAAATGAAAAGTATTCATTCCAATCACTGCCACATTGTGTTGTTCAATAGCATCGTACCGGTGCATTGCGTGCATGTCAGGTCGATGGTTCAAATGTCATGATCAGTCAATGGGTTACTGGCAGGCTTCGCACATGGGGTCGTCAACGCCGCAAAATTTCACATCAGTTGCAGCCAGCGTTGCCAATTGAAACTGAGACGCTGCAGCCGCCGCGGCTGCATCCATTGCGCTCATGCCAGCAGCGCCGGGCGATTCACCCTGGCTGGACGAAACGGCATTCATCCGGCCGGACGCAACCGTCGACTTTTCGGCATGCGTCGCCGACTGAGTGCGCAGGTAGTAGGTGGTTTTCAACCCGCGAATCCAGGCCAGCTTGTAGGTGTCATCAAGCTTTTTCCCGGAAGCGCCGGCCATATAGATGTTGAGTGACTGTGCCTGGTCGATCCATTTTTGGCGACGCGCTGCAGCTTCCACCAACCAGCGTGTTTCGATTTCAAAAGCGGTGGCGTAGAGCGCTTTGATTTCAGCAGGAACCCGGTCAATGGGACTCAGTGAACCATCGAAGTGCTTCAAGTCCATGACCATCACATCGTCCCATAGGCCCAGTCGCTTGAGGTCGCGTACCAGATAGGCGTTGATGATCGTGAACTCGCCCGACAGATTCGATTTGACCGAGAGGTTGCCAAAGCAGGGCTCGATCGAAGCGTCAACGCCAATGATGTTTGAGATGGTTGCTGTTGGCGCTATGGCGACGCAGTTGGAGTTGCGCATGCCGTCGCGGGCAATTTTCTTTCGCAGGGCGTCCCAGTCCATGGTGGAGGAGCGGTCAACATCGACATACGGTGACAGGCTCGTGGAGCCTGGCACAGCCCCGCCCCGGGCTTTGGCGAGCAGGTCCAGCGTATCGATGGGAAGAATGCCCTGGTCCCACAGCGAACCTTTATAGCTCGAATATTGCCCACGCTCGCGCGCGAGCTCGGTGGAGGCCTGGTAGGCGTAGTAGCAGATTGCTTCCATGGACTGGTCAGCGAACGCCACGGCGGCGTCGCTTGCGTACGGGATGCGCAGCTCATATAGACTGTCCTGAAATGCCATGACGCCCAGCCCGACCGGCCGATGCCGCAGGTTTGAATCGCGTGCCTTCTTGACGGCGTAGTAATTGATGTCGATCACGTTATCGAGCATGCGCATCGCCGTGGTGATGGTCTTTGCCAGCTTGGGATGGTCCAGCGTCCTGGTTCCGTCGGGCGCGGTCTTGAGATGCTGCAACAAGTTGACGGAACCCAGGTTGCAAACGGCGGTTTCTGTGTCGCTGGTGTTGAGGGTAATTTCAGTGCAAAGGTTGGAGGAATGCACGACACCCACATGCTGCTGTGGCGAGCGCACGTTGCAGGCATCCTTGAAGGTAATCCAAGGGTGGCCTGTCTCAAACAGCATCGTGAGCATCTTGCGCCAGAGGTCACTGGCCTGAATGACCCGGGAGGGCTTGATCTCCCCGCACGCGGCTTTCGCTTCGTAGGCAATATAAGCCTGTTCGAAGTCCGCGCCAAACTTGTCGTGCAGGTCGGGCACGTTGTTGGGTGAAAACAGCGTCCACTGGCCTCTCTCCATGACCCGGCGCATGAACAAGTCGGGAATCCAGTTCGCCGTGTTCATGTCGTGTGTCCGACGCCGGTCATCTCCCGTGTTTTTACGCAGTTCCAGAAACTCCTCAATATCCAGGTGCCAGGACTCGAGATAGGTGCAAACAGCACCCTTGCGCTTGCCGCCCTGGTTCACCGCAACGGCTGTGTCATTGACAACCTTCAGAAAGGGCACGACACCTTGCGACTCGCCATTGGTCCCCTTGATATGTGAACCCAAAGCGCGCACCCGAGTCCAGTCATTGCCCAATCCGCCTGCAAATTTGGACAGCAAGGCGTTTTCCTTGATGGATTCGTAAATGCCGTCCAGGTCGTCAGGGACGGTGGTCAGATAGCAGCTCGACAGCTGGGAGCGCAAGGTGCCACTGTTAAACAATGTCGGCGTGCTGGACATAAAGTCAAAGCTGGACAGTACTTCGTAGAACTCGATCGCACGGGCTTCACGGTCAATCTCGTTGAGTGATAGTCCCATCGCCACACGCATGAAAAAAGCCTGCGGCAACTCAATTCGAACCTTTCCGACGTGCAGGAAGTAACGGTCGTAAAGGGTTTGCAAACCGAGGTAATCAAACTTCAGGTCTCGATCAGATTTGAGCGCGGCGCCAAGGCGCTTGAGGTCAAACTGGAGGAGCTTCTCGTCCAGCAAATCGTTTTGCACACCTTTCTTGATGAACTCCGGAAAGTATTCAACATACGCTTCGCCCAGTTCAGCCTGGGTTACATCCTTGCCCAGAACCTCTTTGGCAATGGTATGAAACAGCAAGCGTGCAGTGGCATAGGTGTAATCCGGGTCCTTTTCTATCAACGTGCGCGCTGCCAAGACAGACGCCTTGTAGACCTCATCCATGGGGACGCCGTCGTACAGATTGCGCATGGTCTCAGCCAGAATTGGTTCTGGGCGAATGTCGGGTCCGAGCCCGGCACAGGCTGACTCGATCAGGCCCCTGATCCGGTCCAGATCAAGTACCACCCGTTGACCGTTGTCGGTCGCATGCAGTTGCGGCGCCTTAGGTGTTTCCTGTGTGAATTTTTTGCCCCGTTCCTGAGTGCGCTTTTCGCGATACAAGACGTAGGCTCGTGCGATCTCATGGTGGCCACCGCGCATCAATCCCAGCTCGACCTGGTCTTGCACATCTTCAATGTGAAATGTGCCACCGCCTGGGCGTGAGCGCATCAGGGCGCGGATGACGGCCTGAGTCAGGCCATCGACCATCTCGCGCACGCTTGCGGAAGCTGCGCCTTGGGTGCCATGGACGGCCAAAAACGCCTTCATCATGGCCACTGCAATCTTGTTGGGCTCAAATGGAACTACAGATCCATTGCGCCGAATGATCTGGTAATGATTGAGCGGATTCGCGGCGGGATCACTACCCAGCACCAGACCGCCCGAAATGACCGACCCCTGTCGGGATGAAACAGTACTGGATGGTGTGGTTGGCGTGTTCAAAGCTGTCTGCATATTTCCTCGTCTTCGGTTAGGTTCTTATTGGGTACTCAAGGACCCGCTAGTGGGTTTGTAGGCGCTGCAATCAGTATTTTGTTTTCGGTGCAAATATCGGTCACCACTTGAGCAATGGACACTATATATGGGGTCAACCGTGAACGCAAGCCACTACAGGTAGTGTACCGGCATAGAAATCACGGCACACGCCAGGGGCCGAAAAAACATGAAAATCGAGGACTTTTCAGGCAGGACCTGCGCGAAGGCGCATCCAGCAAGGCTTGCAAACGGAATGCGCCTTCAGGCTCTACCCGTCCACCGTCAGAAAGTGCTGCCGCAAGCAGCCTAAACGACGTTTTTCGTAACAATTTCCGCGGGAAAACACTGAGACTTCCAGCCAAGCAATCGTTGCAATTTGGCCCACTTGAACCCATTTCCGGGATCTCCCTTTCGCCCAGGCGCAATATGCTCGTGGCCCGCTATGTGGTGAACTGGATGGCACTGCGCAATTGCCGCGCACAAGCTGGAAAGTGTTTCATATTGGGGGTTCTCAAACGGGTCGCCCTCCAGACCCTCAAGCTCAATGCCGACCGAGTCGTTGTTGCAGTTTTCACGTCCCCGGTACCATGATGTCCCGGCATGCCAGGCGCGTTGGTCTGTCGCGACGAACTGCCAAAGCTCGCCGCTGCGTTGAATGTAGAAATGGGCAGATACCTGCATGCCTTCAATCTGGCGGAAATAGGGGTGCGAGTACCAGTCAAGCTGATTTGTGAAGAGGCGTTGAACTCCATCGCCACCATACTGCCCGGGCGGCAGACTGATGGAATGAATGACGATCAGGTCAACCTGGGTGTTGGCTGGGCGAGCGCCAAAATTCGGCGAGGGACATCGGCGGGCAAAGCGGTACCACCCTTGGTCCCACAGCGCGTTGATTGGCAGTGTCGGGGCCGAGCCTTCAAAGCGGGTTGTCATTGCCTTCATGGCCCGGCGCAATGTCAATGTTCAGACGCGCTATGCGGTAGCGGATCTGGCGCAAGCTCAAGCCCAGGCGCGCTGCTGCTGCCGTTCGGTTGAAGCCGGTTTCCTGCAGGGCCTTCACCAGAATGGCTCGTTCGTGCTGGTCCAGATGGTCCTGCAAGTCGGTTGGCAAGGCTGCACCGGTTGCACCGAAAGACAGGGCGGTTTTCGCCTGGAAAGCGGCCAATGATGGGCTCAGTTCGGAAGGCAGCGTTGACGGCTGGGTGTCTGGCCCCGACTCATCCTGCGACTGAGCAGGCCACGTGCGTTGAATTCCCTTGTCGACCTGAAGTTCATCGCCTTCACTCAATGCCACTGCGCGATGCAGCAGATTCTCCAATTCCCTGACATTGCCGCGCAAAGGTTCCAGCGCCAATTGGGCAAGCATTCCAGTCGAAAGTACCGGCACTGCAATACCCGCCTCCAGTGAGATCCGCTTGAGCAAGGCAGCGCAAAGAGCAGGCAGGTCGCCCAGTCGTTCGCGAAGCGGCGGAATCACAATTTCAATCACATTCAAACGGTAGTACAGGTCCTGGCGGAACCGCCCGCTTTGAACATCCGCTGCAAGATCCCGGTGGGTGGCGCTCACGATTCTCACGTTGACCGGTTCTTCCTGGGTTGCCCCCACCGGTCGCACGCTGCGCTCCTGGATCGCACGCAGCAGCTTGGACTGCATGGCCAGTGGCAGGTCGCCGATTTCGTCCAGAAACAGTGTCCCGCCCGAGGCAGCCTGAAAAAACCCAATGCGGTCCTGGCTTGCGCCGGTGAAAGCGCCTTTTTTTGCCCCAAAAAACTCGGATTCCAGAAGGTTTTCAGGAATCGCGCTGCAGTTCACGGCGATCAGCGCGCCGGTTGATCGGTGGCTGTTGGCATGCAAAGCGGTTGCGGCCAGTTCTTTGCCGGTGCCGGATTCGCCACGTACCAATACGGGAGCCATGCTTTTGGAGACTCGGGCAATGCGTTCGCGCACTGCACACATGGCTGCCGACTCGCCAACGAGCCTCGCCAGCGACGCGCCGCCACTGGGCAAGGCACTGCGACCATTGATGCCTGCGGCCCTGCGTGCCCCCTCGCGCTCCGACACACCAGGCCCTGAAACAATCGATGGCGCAGACTCCTTGGCCGGCTGGCTGGTGTCCAGAACGGCGGAGGCAATCACTGTACGGAATTGCTTGAGATCCACTGGCTTAGTCAAGTAGTCAAAAGCACCGGCCTTCAGGGACTCAACTGCATTTTCTGCCGACCCATAGGCTGTGATGACCACGCAGCGCTCGGATCGCTGTTCAGCCTTGATACGCTGGAGCAGCTCAAGGCCGAGACCGTCTGGCAGGCGCATGTCCGTGATGACCACGTCAAAATGGCGCTCGGTCAGGAACTGCCAGGCCTCCCGCAAGCTGCCTGCAGCTTCAACCCGGAACCCTTCGCGCAACAGGGTCAGCTCGTAAAGCGTGCGTAGGTCCGGCTCGTCATCCACCACCAGTATTTGCGTATTGTTCAAACTTTCGTTGGTGGCCATGGTGTATGCCTGATTTTCTCAGAAAGTGCTGCCGGTGGCTGCAGTCACCCTGTCGCCCGAACGCGCAGTGCGAAAACTGATCAAGAACTCGTTGCCGTCGACAGTGTCTTCCTGCATTTTCTGCTGATTGCGTCGGTAGAGGATTGTTGCGCCGTGGCCGTCACACAGTTCCCTGCAAATATACAGGCCCAATCCACTGGACCGGCTTTCCGACGAAAAGAACGGTTCAAACAGATGGCGTTCAACCGACTGTTCGAGAGGCTGTCCGTCACTCCAGACAAACATTTCACCCTGGCCGCCCTGACCCAGTTCGGCACCGACCTGGATGGATCCGGGCGTCCCGCTGGCATAGCGACGGGCGTTGTCAAGCAAGTTGATCAGGACGCGTCGCAGATGCTCCGGTTCAAAAGCGACCTGGGTTGCTGCGGCGTTCAAGTCCACCACGACCTTCAACATGTCCGTACTTTGTGTTTGAACGGCCCAATCGTGGCTGATTCGGTCAACCGATTCAACCAGCGCCAGCGATTGAATCGCCGCCACTGCATCACGCGTCTGGACCCGGGAAATGTTGAGCACTTCATCCACAATTTTTCCGAGGCGACTGGCATTTTGAGCGACCATCTGGGTCAGTTGCTTGTGCCTTGGGTCCGTGATGTCTTCATCCAGCAAGGCGTTTGCTTGCGCTATTGCAGCTAGAGGGTTGCGGATTTCATGGGCGACCGCGGCCGACATGCGCCCCATGCTGGCCAATTTGTCCGTGCGTACCCTTGCTTCGATTTCGCGCTGGTCCTGCAGAAACATGACGCAAAGACTTTCACCGTCGGGCGTGTCCTTGCCTGTTTGACGTGTGCGAACCCGCAAACGGCGAAGACCCTGCCCGGCGTGGTGCACTGTGACATCGCTGCGCCTCAGCTCGGTACGCACAAAACTCATGCGCGCCAAATCTGCCATGCCAGACCAGGCAGATTCATCGTTGAGGTTAAACGAGGCGCTGCGCTGTGATTGCTCCGAACCCAGCAATTGCCGTGCTGCGGGGTTGGCGGCACGCACCTTGCCCGTTGCATCGACCACCAAAATGCCATCGGTGAGGGTTTCAATGACCAATGTATTCACTTGGCGCTGGATCTGAACCGCCATCTGGTTCACTCTTGACCGTTGCTCCTCTTGTGCCAGCCCGGTTGACAGCTGATTCGACAGCATCGCGATCACAAAAAAGCCCGCACCCATCAATGCCGACTGGACAAAATACGCTGTTGCATCGCTCGGGCCGTAGAGTGCAAGCCACGAAGAGTGCGCCAGCAAAAGGAGGCTCGCGCTGGCCGCGGTTCCCATCGCCAGAAACAGGGATCCCAAAACTGACGCCAGCAGGACGGGCAGGGCCAGCAAGGGCACGTAGTTGATGCTGGCGCCCTGCAAAAACTGAAGTGCCGAAAACACGGCCAGATCAATACCGATGGCAAACACCCACTGCGGGTCAAAATTTCGCCCCAGTTGACGGGGTTCTGCATAAAAGCGGTGCGCAATGGTCACCGCCAGGTAGCCGCCACAAATGAACAGCAGCAAGGGACTTGGCAATTGGCCCACCGCCCACAAGGTCGCTTGCAGCAACAGCAGGACAAGACCCAGCGTCACGCGGGCGGTCATGAAACCGCGCCAAAGGCGGACAAACTCGGTCGGACTGTGCGTGGACTCCGCCCTGTCGATGGCGAGTTCAGCAGCCGTCGGCGCAAACCATGCCGGTGCCTCGGGCAATGCGGACATTCAGGGCTCCGCCTGCTTTTTATGGTTCACGCTGCAATAAACCCCTTTGCTTCCTTCAATGGCGTCAGGGCGGGGCAAATGCACGGCACAGTAGCTGCACTGCACCATTTCCAGCGCAAGTGGTGCTGAAGGTTTGGGTTTGCCAGCTGGACCGGAATCTGAGCCGGACGATGCTCGCCGGCTGGATTTGAACAGCCAAATGCCCACGATGACGGCCAGTAAAACCAGGACAATTTTCATGGTGTTCGCCCCAAAACAACTTCCATCACAAACCGCGAACCCACATAAGCCAGCAGCAGCAGGGCGGCGCCCGCATACAGAACGCGCACCGCAACCCGTCCACGCCAGCCAAACCAGGCGCGCCCTAACAACAAAACTGCAAATGTGAGCCAGGAAAGTACTGAGAAAACAGTTTTATGGTCCCACCGCCAGACAGTGTGCGCGCCATAGATCTGTTTGCCAAAGAGCATTACCACCACCAGTGTTGCTGACAGCAGCACGAATCCGGCCATCACAAACCGAAATGTCAATCGCTCCAGCAGCAACAGTGGAATACCGCTTTGCGGTTCACCGGCCAGTCGAAATCGCTTTTCAGCGCGCGTCATAAACCAGCCATGTGCCACTGCGACGCCAAACAGCCCGTAGGCAGCAATACCGAGTGCCCAATGCAGCGGCAACCAGATGGATGCGCTGGACGCCAGCAGATTTCCAGGAAACGCCAGCGCCAAAAGCACCGCACCTGCCGCCAGCCAGCCGAGCTTCCAGCGGATCGGCAGCTGTGGCAACAAGTAGCTTTCAACCGCATAGACCAACACCGCCAACCAGACCGTCACGCTGATGGCAGGCGCAAATCCGAAGCGGGATGGGCCACCAAATAAAGCCCAGCCGAGAGCCATTCCATGGACCAGCCACGCGAACAGGGCGATTGAACGCGCAATGGATTGCCCGGCCCGCGCGCATGCGAATGCCAATACGGCATACGCAATGGCGGCGGCAAAGGCCAGAATCACACTGAACATGTCAGCGCTGGGTAAAATCATGCTCACAGTTTAGCGTTACGCGCTGTCGCCAAGCTCCCTTGGCACTCCTTCCGGCAATCAACCCAATCCCTCTGCGGGATGTTCAACTATGGCCTCAGCACTTTCCGACAAACTTTCCCGCCTCGTCAAGGGACTCAGGGGGCAGGCCCGAATCACCGAAACCAATGTGAGTGACATGCTGCGCGAAGTGAGGATGGCGCTGTTGGAGGCTGACGTTGCACTGCCCGTGGTGCGCGACTTCATCGCCCGCGTCAAGGACAAGGCGCTCGGTCAGGAGGTCATGGGTTCGCTGCAACCCGGACAGGTGCTGGTCAGCATTGTGAGTAGAGAGCTGGCAGCCACCATGGGCGAAGGCGTGAGCGACATCAACCTTGCCGCGCAGCCGCCCGCCGTGATACTGATGGCAGGGCTGCAGGGCGCCGGCAAGACCACCACCACCGCCAAACTGGCCAAGCACCTGATCGAAAAGCGCAAGAAAAAGGTGTTGACGGTCTCAGGCGACGTCTACCGGCCGGCTGCCATCGAACAGCTCAAAACCGTGACGGCTCAGGTCGGCGCCGAGTGGTTTCCCAGCAGTCCCGATCAAAAACCGGTAGACATTGGCCTGGCGGCACTGGATTTCGCCCGCAAGCACTACTTTGATGTGTTGCTGGTGGACACCGCGGGTCGCCTTGGCATTGACGAGGCGATGATGCTGGAAATCAAGGCGCTGCATGCCGCACTCAGCCCGGTCGAGACACTCTTTGTGGTCGATGCCATGCAGGGGCAGGACGCAGCCAACACGGCCAAGGCGTTCAAAGAAGCGCTGCCCCTGACCGGCATCATCCTGACCAAGACCGACGGCGATTCGCGTGGAGGAGCAGCGCTGTCAGTGCGGCAAATCACCGGAGCGCCGATCAAGTTCGCAGGCACCAGCGAGAAAATGGATGGCCTGGAGGTTTTTGACGCCGAGCGTCACGCCGGGCGAATCCTGGGCATGGGCGACATACTGGCGCTGGTCGAGCAGGTCACTGCTGGCGTCGATATGGCAGCAGCACAAAAGCTGGCTGCGAAGGTCAAAAGCGGAGCAGGCTTTGACCTGAATGACTTTTTAGGCCAGATTCAGCAGATGAAGCAGATGGGCGGCCTGTCAAGCCTGATGGACAAGTTGCCTGCTTCAATGGCCGCAAAAGCCGGGCAGGTGGACATGGACCGCGCAGAGCGGGACATCAAACGCAAGGAGGGCATCATCCACAGCATGACGCCCCTGGAGCGGCGCAAGCCCGAACTCATCAAGGCCACCCGAAAACGCCGTATTGCCGCCGGCGCTGGTGTGCAGGTTCAGGAGGTCAACCGGATGCTCAAGGAGTTTGAGCAGATGCAGGACATGATGAAAAAGATGAAGGGGGCCGGCATGATGAAAATGATGAAGCGCATGGGCGGCATGGGCGGCATGCCCAAGTCGCCGTTTTAGACCATTGCGGGCTGAAGCTACGGCCGCTTCCCCAACACCATCGTCCAGTAGGTGGGGTACTGTTGTCGGTCGGCGCTGACACAGGCCACCGCAATGTCCGCATAGCTTGCGCTCATGATATTGAGGCAATGGCCCGGGCTGCTGAGCCAGGCTTTCATGACGCTTTCGACACCCGACTGCCCGGCGGCAATGTTTTCGCCCAAGGCCACAAAAGGGTAGCCGGCCAGTTGCGCGCGCTCGGCCGTGGTGGCCCCCTCGGGCGAGGTGTGCGAGAAATAGTTGCGTTGTGCCATGTCCAGAGAGTGGCTTGCTGCCGCCGTCATCAGCGCTTGATTCCAGCCCAGCGCAGTCACAGCAGGGCTTGCCAGATTGCCGCAACTCCGGGCTTGCGCGCGCGCAGCGTTGACGGCCAGCACCACACTCGCCTGAAAGTTGGGTAGCGCGCAGCTGTTTTCAGCGGTGACCACGCCAGAAGCTGCGGGTGGCGTTACGGGCACGCTCACTGGTACAGGCTGGGATGCCACCGGCGATGAAGGTGCCGGTGTTGTAACCGGCGTAGCAACAGGGACCGCAGCCGGGGTAGCAGTCGGCGCGGCAACCGGTGTGCTGACGGGCGCGGCAACCGGCGCTGATGGCACCACCGCCCCAGCCGTTGCGCTGGGTGCAGCAACCGCAGCGCTTGTTCCAATGGGTGGCGCAACCGGCGCATTGTTGGATGCGGATGCAGAGGCAGATGCGGAAGTTGACGCCGCAGTCGTGTTGCTTGCGAGCTCATTGCCGCCCCCGCCACATGCCGCCAACAGGGCAGCAGCGGCTGCGCTTGAAAAAATGATTCGCTTCATGAATGGGGGTACCAGGTTGACCCGGCCATTCGCCGAATTAGATTCAGGCCGGGATTGCACTATGAAGAGGGCCTTGCACGGGTCGATCAGCGCTTTGCATGACGACTTCTCCGCGCAGGGAGTAAGTTCGGGTTTCTGTCACCAGTACGTCGACAAGCTGCCCAATCAGGCGGGTCTGGCCCTGGAAGTTGACGGCGCGGTTGCATTCGGTGCGGCCCGTCAATTCGGTGCCATCCCGCTTTGAAACGCCTTCCACCAAAATACGCTGAACGGTTCCCAGGCGACTTTCGCTGATGCGTTTCATGTTGCCATCAATTGTTCGTTGCAAATGTTGCAAACGTGCAAGTTTTGTAGCATGCGGGGTGTCGTCAGCCAGATTGGCTGCCGGCGTGCCGGGCCGGGGGCTGAAAATGAAGCTGAAGCTGTTGTCAAAACCAACGTCGTCGATCAGCTTCATCATTTTTCCGAAGTCTTCATCGGTTTCACCGGGGAACCCGACGATGAAGTCGCTGCTGATGGCCATCTCCGGGCGGATGGCGCGCAGCTTGCGGATCGTGCTCTTGTATTCCATAGCCGTGTAGCCGCGTTTCATGGCCATCAAAATACGGTCCGAGCCGTGCTGCACAGGCAGGTGCAGGTGGCTTGCCAGCTTGGGAATCCGGTCGTAAGCGGCAATCAGCGACGGCGTGAATTCGTTCGGGTGGCTGGTGGTGTAACGGATTCGCTCAATGCCCGGGATGTCGGCCACGTATTCCAGCAACGTGGCAAAGTCAGCCATCTCCGAAGACAGGGCCGACGTGTCCGCAATCATTTTGGCCCGGTAAGCGTTGACGTTTTGCCCCAGCAGCGTGACCTCCTTCACGCCCTGTGAGGCCAGGCCCGCCACCTCGACCAGTACGTCTTCAAAGGGCCGGCTCACCTCTTCGCCCCGGGTGTAGGGCACGACACAGTAGCTGCAATATTTGGAGCAACCCTCCATGATGCTCACAAAGGCAGTGGCACCTTCCACCCGCGCAGGGGGCAGGTGGTCGAATTTTTCGATTTCGGGGAAGCTGATGTCGACCTGGGAGCGGTTTTGCAGCAACCGCTGGTTCAGCAACTCGGGCAGACGGTGCAGCGTCTGCGGGCCAAAAACCACATCGACATAGGGTGCGCGTTCAATGATGGCCGCGCCCTCCTGGCTCGCGACGCAGCCGCCCACACCGATCAACACACCCTTCTTTTTGAGGTGTTTGACGCGACCCAGGTCCGAGAACACCTTCTCCTGGGCCTTTTCGCGCACCGAGCAGGTATTGAACAGAATCAGGTCGGCCTGATCCACGTCTGCAGTGGGCTCGTAACCCTCTGCCGCGTGCAGCACGTCGACCATCTTGCCCGAGTCGTACTCGTTCATCTGGCAGCCGAAGGTTTTGATGAATACTTTTTTGGTCATGGCAATTGAGGCAATTTTTGGAGCAATTTTGAAGCCGCATCCACCCGGCTATTTGGACTTGACCGGGTCAGACTCAAAGATCCAGTTTTTGGTGGGCTCTGAGCCCGGGCGTTCCTGCTGGGCTTCATACGGGTTCAGCACCCACACTTCGTGAACCATGCCTTGACCGTCGCGTGTGTAGTTCACCACAAGGCGTTGACCTGCAAGCGCGCCGCTCATCATGAGCATGTTGTTCACACCCCGAATGCGGGCGCCGGGCGACAGCCGATCCGCTTCGCCGTTGAGCAGGATGGTGGGCCACACCTGGACTTCCAGAACGCCGCGTTTGGCAGCGGCAGGAAAAGGCCGCACGGGCGATTGGGCTTCTGACTCGGTGGGAAAACTCACCAGTACCCCGACACCAATGACCAGCATGGCGAGCAGCAAATGAGTTGCCAGCTGAAATAGGACTTGCTGGCGGCGGCAGCGGTTCATGGTATGTGTCCAGAGGCTGAAAACACCAATTGTAGTTCTGCGGAGCGCCATAGAGGACAGGCCGGTGCGTTCGTCGCACGCTTGACACCTTGCCGGGCGGCGCGTGAGCGAGAATCAAAAATCAAATTTAAAACACGGCACCACCATGACTTCTGTCCTTACTTTCCCACGTACCGTATTCCGGGAAGACCACGAAACCTTTCGCGAAACAGTGCGCCGTTTCATTGACCGCGAGTGCAAGCCGCACCAGGCAGAGTGGGACAAGGCTGGCCGGGTTGACCGCGAGACGTGGCTCAAAGCGGGCCGCGAGGGGTTGCTGTGCACCGCCATTTCAGAGCAGTGGGGCGGCGCGGGCGGCGACTTTGGCCATTGTGCGGTGTTGATCGAGGAGATTTCAAAGTCCGGCATCAGCGGGCCGGGTTTTTACTTGCACTCCGACATCATTGCGCCCTACATCGAGCGCCTGGGCAGCGAAACGCAAAAGCAGAACTGGCTGCCCAAATGTGCCAGTGGAGAGACCATTTTGGCCATTGCCATGAGTGAACCGGGCGCCGGCAGCGACTTGAAGGCGATCCGCACCACGGCACGGCGCGAGGGTGATGAATATGTCATCAACGGCTCCAAAACTTTCATTTCCAACGGCTTGAACTGCGACCTGGTCGTGGTCGTCGCCAAAACCAACCCCGAGCTGGGCGCCAAAGGCACCTCGCTGATTCTGGTCGAGGCGGATCGGCCCGGCTTCAGAAAGGGCCGCAAGCTGGAAAAAATGGGCCAGGAAGCGGCCGACACTGCAGAGCTGTTTTTTGACGACGTTCGCGTTCCGGTGAGCAATATTCTCGGTGAGGAGGGGATGGGTTTTGCCTACCTCATGAAAGAGCTGGCGCAGGAGCGCTTCATCATTGCCGTCAGTTCTGCCGCCAAGTTGGAGGCGATGCTGGCCGAAACCATCCGCTACACCAAGGAGCGCATGGTGTTTGGCAAGCCGGTGTTCGAGTTTCAAAACACCAAATTCAAACTGGCCGAGATCAAGGCCCGCGCCACCGCCATGCGCATGATGGTGGACCAATACCTTGCCGAACACCTGCGGCGCAAACTGACGCTGGAAGAAGCCGCCATTGCGAAGCTGTACTGCACCGAAGAACTTGGCAAGTCGCTTGACGAGCTGCTGCAGCTTTACGGCGGTTACGGCTACATGATGGAATACCCGATTTGCCGCGCCTATGTGGATTCGCGGGTAAGCCGGATTTATGGCGGTACTTCCGAAGTGATGAAAGAGTTGATATCCCGCGGCTTGTGAGCACTGATCCGCAACGCGCTACCGGGTGGGCCGTGGGTTGCCCTCCTCAGACGTCGCTGCGCGCCTCAACATCGTCGGGACAACCCACGGCCCACCCGGCAGCCCATTGCTCGATCAGTCGTTAAACTGAAACTCAAAAATCATGCACAGGAAATCAAAATGACAAAAATGGTCGAAGGAAAAGTCGTCATCGTCACAGGCGCTGGCGGTGGCATCGGGCGCGACATGGCGCTGGCGTTTGCGCGCGAGGGGGCGAAAGTCGTCGTCAATGACATCGGCGCCTCAGTGGCTGGCGATGGGCTCGATGCCGGACCGGCCCAGGCTGTTGTCAATGAAATCAAGGCGCTGGGGTTTGACGCGGTTGCCAACACCGACAGCGTGAGCGAGGCCACCTCGGCCGGCAAAATTGTGCAAGCCGCACTGGATGCTTTTGGGCGCATTGACGTGGTGGTCAACAACGCCGGCATTCTGCGCGACCGCTTCTTCTTCAAAATGGGCGACGACGAGTGGGACGCGGTGATCAAAGTTCACCTTTATGGCGCCTACCACGTCAGCCGGGCCGCCGCCACGCATTTCAAGGCGCAGAACAGCGGCAACTACATCCACATGACCTCCACCTCGGGCCTGATCGGCAACCTGGGACAAGCCAACTATTCGGCTGCCAAACTGGGCGTGATGGCGCTTTCAAAATCGATAGCGTTGGACATGGAGCGTTTCAACGTGCGCTCCAACTGCATCGCCCCCTTTGCCTGGAGCCGCATGATCGGGGCGATTCCCACCGATACGCCCGAGCAGAAAGCCCGCGTGGACCGCATCAAGCAGATGACGCCAGCCAAAATCGCGCCACTGGCCGTCTGCCTGGCCAGCGACGCAGCATCCGACGCCAACGGCCAGGTGTTTGCGGTGCGCAACAACGAAATCTTCCTGATGAGCCAACCGCGCCCGCTGCGCTCGGTTCAGCGCGGCGAGGGCTGGACGCCCCAAAGCGTTGCCAGCCACGCGCTGCCTGCGTTGAAGGCCAGCTTTTACGCGCTGGACCGCTCGGCGGACGTTTTCTCGTGGGACCCAGTCTGATCAACGTGCTTTCGGATTGCGTCGGCGCGGCGACAGGAGCAACCCGGTCAGACTCAGACCCAACAACGCAATGGAACCCGGTTCGGGAACCGCCTGCAGGTTGAGGTTGATGTTGTCCAGGCTGTAGTCGCCGCCGGCTACCCTGAATTGAACCTCGGTCAGGCCGCTCCAGTTCACCGCAAAGTTCATCAGACCGGCCGAAAATGGGTCAATCAAAAAGCTGGCCATCAACTGCAGGTTGTTGGC
>JANMCB010000016.1:0-34297 GCA_031360805.1 Rhodoferax sp. | reverse complement strand
CCCATTGCAAAGGCGATTGTTGCTCGCCGACAGGCACGGGGCCCAATTTCAACCACCACCGAGCTGGCCCAGCTCGTGGCTGACACGGTCAAAACCCGCGAGTCGGGCCAGAACCCTGCAACGCGCACATTTCAGGCTCTTCGGATTTTCATCAACGCCGAGCTTGAAGAGTTGCAACAGGCGTTAGATGCCAGCCTTGATGTTCTGGAACCAGAAGGACACCTCGTCGTGATCAGTTTTCATTCACTTGAAGACCGAATTGTCAAGCAATTCGTCGCGAAACACTCCCGCCATGTGTTTGACCGCCGGGCACCGTTCGCAGAACCTGCTGCAGTGAAGCTCAAGGCAATGGGTCGGATCAAACCGGGAGTTGATGAAGTGGCTGGCAATCCGCGTTCGCGCAGCGCCGTGATGCGGGTGGCGCAAAGGACTGCAGCATGACGCGCTTGAATTCAATGCTGTTGCTGGCGGTCCTGGCCAGTGCGCTTTACCTGGTCAGTGTGCAATATGAGTCGCGCAGGTTGTTTTCTGCATTGGACAAAGTCAACTCGGACGCCAGACGACTTGAAGCTGACAATGTACGGCTGCAGGTTGAAAAGCAGGCGCAGGCGACGCCATTGAGGGTTGAAAGGCTGGCCAAAGAGCAGCTCCAAATGCGCACCGCAACACCGGCGATTACCCACTACTTGTCCCTTGCGGCGCTACCGTTGTCGAATCCCGGCGGAGCTGTTCCAGGCGCCGCTAATTCGGCACATGGCGTTGGAGAATTGACGCGATGAGCAGAAGTGTTGCCTACACCTCCAGCCCACTTCTGGCGAGTCGTACGCCCGTCTGGCGGAGCAAACTAATCGTTGCGGCGATAGGATTGGCATTTGTGGGGCTGGCGGCTCGGGCTGCCTACATTCAGGTTCTCTCGAACGATTTCTACCAAAAGCAGGGCGAAGTGCGATTTGCCCGCACTCTCGAATTGCCGGCAAACCGAGGGCGAATTCTTGACCGAAACGGTTTGATCCTGGCATCAAGCGTGCCGGCCACGAGCATTTGGGCAATCCCCGAAGATGTCGAAATGAGCAAAGCTCAAGCCGTACAACTGGCGAAGATTCTTGAGATGCCGGTCGCGGAGCTCCACAAGAAGCTGGCCGCTGACGACAAGTCTTTTGTATGGATCCAACGTCAGCTGGACGACGGTCTGGGCAAACAGGTCATGGCGATGGGGCTCAAGGGAATTTACCACCGCAAGGAGTACAAACGCCAATACCCCGAAGGTGAAGCAGCGGCACACGTGGTTGGCTTTACCAACGTCGAGGACATGGGACAAGAAGGCGTAGAGCTGACATTTAACCAGGACCTAGCGGGCCGAGCAGGTTCAAGGCGGGTGATCAAGGATCGCCTGGGACGTGTCGTTGAGGCCGTTGGCGAGACCGTGCCACCAGCTGACGGACGGGACATTCAGCTCAGCATTGACAGCAAGGTTCAGTTCTTTGCCTACCAAAAACTGAGGGACGCCGTCACCGTGAACAAGGCGCGAGCTGGTAGCGTGGTGGTGCTCGATGCGGGCACAGGGGAGGTGCTGGCTTTGGCAAACTACCCAAGCTATGTGCCCGACAAGCGCCGGAACTTGACGGGTGAGCAGTTGCGTAATCGCGCTGTCACGGACACCTTTGAACCAGGTTCAGTCATGAAGCCGTTCACGGTTGGCCTGGGTCTGGAAACTGGCCGCGTGACACCCGAATCCCTGATTGATACCGGTTCTGGAAAATTGACAATCACCGGCTCGACAATTTCTGATTCCCACCCGAACGGTCTTCTCACAGTCGAAGGCGTGATTCAAAAGTCCAGCAATATCGGAACCGCCAAAATTGCGATGCAAATGCAGCCGCGCGAAATGTGGGAGCTCTATTCGAAGGCTGGATTTGGCCAAAAGCCACAGATCAGTTTTCCGGGTGCCGTTTCAGGTCGCTTGCGGCCGTTCAAAACCTGGCGGCCTATCGAGCAGGCAACCATGTCCTACGGCTATGGTCTTTCGGCGTCACTGTTTCAAATGGCGCGCTCCTACACGGTGTTTTCACATGATGGCCAGATCATTCCCGTCACGATGCTGAAGAGCAATGAGCAGGCCATCGGAAATCAAGTGCTGTCTGCGCGCACGGCCGCTCAAATTCGAAAGATGCTCCGGATGGCGGCTGGCCCTGGCGGCACCGGTCAGAAAGCACAAACGATCGGGTATTCCGTGGGTGGAAAATCGGGAACTGCGTACAAGCAAATTGGCAAGGGCTACGGGAGTGCGGGCAACCGCAAATACCGGGGCTGGTTCGTCGGGATGGCACCGATTGAAAGCCCGCGGGTGATTGTTGCCGTGATGATCGACGAGCCAACCGCCGGGCAATATTACGGCGGTGCTGTTGCGGCGCCGGTGTTCAGTGAAGTGGTGCAACAGACGCTTCGCATGATGTCAGTTCGGCCCGATATGGCGGTTGTGCCCCAGATTGTCGCGGCAGTAGAAGAGAGCTTCTGATGCTTGAACTTCACACGCCCACAGCAGCTGCAGCATGGTTGAGGTCACGCGTGGCTGGAAGCCTGCAAACCGACAGCAGAAAGGTGCGCTTGCGTGACGGTTTTGTTGCCTGGCCCGGTGCCACGACAGACGCGCGACGGCATGTGAATGCGGCGATAGGCAGCGGCGCCAGCGCCTGTCTGGTCGAGGGTAGCGGTGTAGAACAGTTCGAATTTTCAGATCCGGTTGTTGCCAGCTACCAGGGGCTCAAAGCCGCGAGCGGGCCGATTGCGTCTGCGTTCCTTGATGAACCTTCAACCAGGCTTGAAGTCATTGCCGTGACCGGCACCAATGGAAAAACTTCTACCGCCTGGTGGTTGGCACATTCACTCTCCAGCCTGAAACTCGCTCCGCCCATGCTGTGTGGCTTTGTTGGCACCCTTGGCATTGGATATCCAAAAAGCGAGTCTGGTCAATCGTTGCCAACAATGGATTTGGTTGGCAACGGGCTGACCACACCAGATCCCGTCTTGCTTCAGCGTTCCTTCCGGGAGTTTGCAGATGCTGGCGTAATGGCCTGTGCGGTTGAGGCGTCCTCCATCGGGATTGAAGAAGATCGTCTGGCTGGTACCCGTATCCGGATTGCAGTGTTTACAAATTTTTCGCTGGACCACCTCGACTACCACGGCTCAATGTCGGCTTACTGGAAAGCGAAGGCATCGTTGTTTGACTGGCCGGGTCTGCGTGCGGCCGTCATCAATATCGACGATGAAAAGGGTGCCGAACTGGCTGCGGTTTTGAATTCTGAAAAGTCCAGCCTGCTGGATGTATGGACACTGTCAAGTACCGGCGCCGCACGGCTTCAAGCTCAGGAAATTACGCCAGGAAAACGTGGTCTGGATTTTGTCATTGTTGAAGGTGAGGTTCGACTGCCGGTGCGAACACAGTTGGTGGGTCACTACAACATCAACAACGTCCTGGGAGTCATCGGGGCAATGCGGGCAATGGGCGTCGGCCTGGAAGCTTGCGTTGGCAGCTGTGAGAACCTGACACCCGTTCCTGGCCGCATGGAATGCCAAGGTGGCGAAAGGAAGCCGCTGGTTGCCGTGGACTATGCCCATACACCCGATGCTCTGGTACAGGCACTCGTTGCGCTGCGTCAAATGGCGCATCAGCGGGGCGGGCAGCTCTGGTGTGTGTTTGGGTGTGGTGGTGACCGTGATCCTTCAAAAAGGGCCGTGATGGGAGCCATTGCAGCGAAGCACGCAGATCAGGTTGTTGTCACGAGCGACAACCCCCGAAGCGAACCGCCGCAGACCATCATTGACCAGATTTTGTTGGGGCTTGCGCACAGTGAAACAGTTCATGTACAGGTTGATCGCGCGCTTGCAATCAGGCTTGCTCTGGCGCAGGCCAAGGTCAATGATGTGGTACTGGTCTCCGGAAAGGGCCATGAAGACTATCAGGAGACTGCGGGTGTCAGGCGGCCGTTCTCCGATCAAGCGCAGGTTCGGTTGGCCCTGTGTTCATGGTCTGCTTCCGGTCACCCGGCTCAACGGGAGCCAGTATGAGCCACATGATGACCTTGCACCAGGCTTCGCAATGGATTGGTTCTGCAGAGTTGATCGGCAATGGACAAACGAAGTTGACGAGAGTCCATACGGACAGCCGCAGTATTGAGCCTGGGGACTTGTTCGTTGCGTTGAAAGGTGAACGATATGACGCAAATGAATTCTTGACAGACGCCGCAACCAAAGGGGCTGCTGCGATCATTTGTGAGTCGCGGGAATCGTTGTTGAAGGCGGGCCTCCCCGGTCTCGTTGTGAGCGATACCCGGGCGGCGCTTGGCGTCCTGGCGACGGCGTGGCGGGAGCAGTTCAAGTTGCCCTTGATTGCCGTGACAGGCAGCAACGGAAAAACCACCGTGACGCAGATGATTGCTGCCATATTGCGCGTGTATCGACCAACCTCGATGCTGGCCACGCAGGGCAACTTCAACAATGATATTGGGGTGCCGCTGACATTGCTGCGAATCAGGGCGGAGCACCAGATTGCCGTTCTGGAGCTTGGCATGAACCACCCAGGCGAGATCGCCCATTTGGCGATGATGGCTAAGCCATCGGTTGCACTTGTCAACAACGCACAGCGGGAGCATCTTGAATTCATGGCGACTCTGGACGCAGTTGCCCATGAAAACGGGTCAGTCATTGGATGCCTGCCAGCCAACGGCGTTTCGGTCTATCCGAGCGCCGATGAATTTTCTCCGTCATGGCACCACCTGTCGGGGCAGCGGGCGCAACTGACCTTTGGGATTGCATCTGGAAGTGAGCCTTCCATGAATTCAAACGCGAGACTGACATCCGGTGCCGACGTCAGTTGCGCCCTGCCTGAATGGATCGATGGCGCATGGCGCTTGCAAGTCATAACTCCGGCTGGGGATCTGCAAGTGAATCTGCGGATAGCCGGCGCGCACAATGTCAAGAATGCATTGGCCGCCATTGCCTGCACTTTAGCCTGCGGTGTGCCACTGGAGGCGATTGCACGTGGGCTGGACAGCTTTGAACCCGTCAAAGGTCGCACCCGAGCACTTTTCGGAGATATCAACGGGACGAAATTCACGCTGATTGACGACACCTACAACGCCAATCCCGATTCGGTCCGTGCCGCTATCGATGTACTGGCCGGGCTGCCGCACCCAAGATTGCTGGTACTGGGCGACATGGGTGAAGTGGGGTCAAATGGCCCACGGTTCCACGCTGAAGCTGGCGAGTATGCGAAAGCGCTTGGAATTGAGTCCCTCATCACAGTCGGTGACCTTTCCGCAATTGCCAGCGCCCAGTTCGGATCGGGAATTCATAAGGCCAAAATGGTCGATGTGAAAAAGGTCGTTCTGGAAGCACTCCCCCTGCATCACAGCATTTTGGTGAAGGGCTCCAGATTCATGCAGATGGAGCAAATTGTCGAAGCGATCATGGTGGCCGGGAATCGCAATGCGCAAGCGTCAAAGTCTAGTGAATCGTTGTCAAAAAATGCCTCCCTCAAGGAGGCGAAATGCTCTTGAGCCTTGCGCAATGGCTGCAAACCCTGTCGCCTGACTTTGGCATTTTCAGGGTTTTTCAATACCTAACTTTTCGCGCCGTCATGGCTGCGTTGACTGCCTTGGTCATGGGATTGTTTGCCGGCCCTTGGGTGATTCGACGATTGACGAGTCTCAAGATTGGCCAACCTGTCAGAAGTTACGGAATGGAGAGCCATTTGAGTAAAAGTGGCACACCCACCATGGGCGGTGTCTTGATCCTTTTGTGCATCACCGCGTCGACCCTGCTCTGGTTTGACTGGAGCAATCGTTTTGTCTGGATCATTCTGTTGGTTACTTTGGGTTTTGGCGCCGTTGGTTGGGCAGACGATTGGCGCAAGGTCGTCAACAAAGACCCGGAAGGCATGCGTTCAAGGGAAAAGTACCTGTGGCAATCTGCGATTGGATTGATTGCAGCTTTGTACCTTGTGTTCAGTATTTCCGAGAGCTCCAACTTGAAGGTGTTCGAGCTTTTTGTGAAGTGGGTTCAATCCGGTTTTGACCTGAACCTGCCGCCCAAGGCGGGCCTCCAGCTGCCGTTTTTCAAGGAAATCTCCTACCCGCTTGGTGTGCTGGGTTTTGTTGTGCTCACCTATCTGGTGATTGTTGGCTCAAGTAACGCAGTTAATTTGACAGACGGGCTCGATGGGCTGGCGATCATGCCGGTGGTTATGGTCGGATCAGCACTAGGCGTGTTTGCTTACGTAACCGGAAGTTCAGTCTTCTCCAAATACCTGTTTCTGCCCCACATTCCCGGCTCTGGCGAAGTGCTGATATTCTGCTCTGCGATGGCGGGCGCGGGGTTGGCTTTTCTCTGGTTCAACACGCACCCAGCACAGGTTTTCATGGGTGATGTCGGCGCATTGGCATTGGGTGGTGCCTTGGGAACGATCGCGGTCATTGTCCGTCAGGAGATCGTGCTTGCAATCATGGGTGGAATTTTCGTCGTCGAGGCGCTGTCAGTCATGCTGCAGGTCAGCTGGTTCAAGTACACAAAGAAAAAGTATGGCACTGGCCGACGTATCCTGAAGATGGCGCCGCTGCATCACCATTTTGAGAAGACCGGTTGGAAAGAGACTCAGGTCGTTGTTCGCTTTTGGATCATCACCATGCTTTTGTGCCTGGTGGGGCTGTCCACCTTGAAGCTCAGGTAGCCCATGACCGAACTGAAAGGTCAAAGCATCCTTATCCTGGGGCTCGGCTCGTCCGGGTTGGCAATGGCACGCTGGTGCACCCGGTGTGGCGCAGACGTCACTGTTGCAGATACACGGCTGAACCCGCCCCAGCTGGAAGTCCTTGGCCAGGAGGTTCCTGGCGCCAGATTCATTCACAGTAACTTCGACGATTCGTTGTTGGACGCTGCGCCCTTTGCCGCTGTCTTCAAAAGCCCAGGACTGACACCTAGTTCGGTTGAACCTCTCACGCGCTCGACCAAGAAGCGATTTGCCAGGATCAAGGGTGAGTTGGATTTGTTCTGGCAAGCATTGAATGACTTGAAGGTCATGCAAACCTATGAGCCGTCCGTGCTTGCCATTACCGGAACCAACGGCAAGACGACCGTAACCTCTCTTACCGGACAACTGATTGAACGCGCCAACAAGTCGGTCGCCGTCGCGGGGAACATTGGTCCCAGCCTGCTGGATACATTGGCCAGTCGCCTTGATTCAGGTGAATTGCCGTCGGTCTGGGTGATTGAACTATCCAGTTTTCAACTTGACTCGGTTGAAGGCTTTGAACCGACCGCTGCCGCCGTGCTGAACATAAGCCAGGACCATCTGGACTGGCATGGTTCCATCTCGGCTTATGCAGCAGCAAAGGCGAGAGTCTTCGGCTCCAAGACCAAAATGCTCCTTAACCGGGACGACGCCTTGGTCATGAAAATGCTACCGGTCGCCCCGGACAAAGGGCGTGCCAAGGACTTCAAAGCGCCTGACTTTGAAACCTTTGGTGCCGACATGCCGCAACGGGCCGGTGATTTTGGCCTGGAAGAGGTCAACGGCATGGTCTGGTTGGTGCGCGCCATGCAGGCAGAAAAATTGCAACGCAAACGCAATGAGCCGGCCGAGGAAATTTACATCCAGCGACTGCTGCCTGCAGATGCACTTCGCATCCGTGGGCGTCACAACGCCGTAAACGCACTGGCTGCGTTGTCGCTCGCCATGTCTGCAGGCTGCAGCATGGCCCCGATTTTGTTTGGGCTGCGCGAATACCGAGGGGAGCCACACAGGGTCGAACCGGTTGCCCTCATCAATGGGGTCGAGTTTTTTGACGACAGTAAGGGGACCAATGTTGGGGCGACTGTGGCCGCATTGCAAGGCTTGGGGTCCGAGCGCAAGCTAGTCGTGATCCTGGGTGGTGATGGCAAGAGTCAGGACTTTTCGCCGTTAGTGGTTCCGGTGCAGAGGTTTGCAAGGGCAGTCGTATTGATTGGAAGGGATGCACCACTGATCAAGGCAGTGCTAGCTGTGACCGGAGTCCCCTTGATCGAGGCTGCCACGATGGAGCTTGCGGTGGCTGCATCGAGCCAGTTAGCGCATCCGGGTGACGCGGTCTTGATGTCACCCGCCTGCGCCAGCTTCGACATGTTTGAAAACTACACGCATCGCGCTGCAGTGTTTCGCGACGCCGTGACTGCGATCAATGCGGTTGCAGAGCCGGCAATGGTGGGGCAGCCATGATCAGCGAAGCCCGTCGTTCATCTGGTTTGACCGCTGCGCCGAGCCGCATTGCTGGTTTTGACCAGGCGCTTGTCTGGGTTACTGTGGCGCTGCTCGCCTGGGGCCTGGTCATGGTGTATTCCGCATCAATCGCAATGCCTGAAAACCCCAAGTTTTCCCGGTACGCCCACAACCACTTTCTGGTTAGGCACATGGCGTCTGTGAGCGTTGCATTTGTGGCGGCCCTCATTGCCTTTCAAATGCCGCTGGCCACTTGGGAGAAAGCTGCGCCCTGGTTGTTCGTCGTGTCTTTATTGCTGCTGATCGTGGTGCTCATTCCCCATGTTGGAAAGGGCGTCAACGGTGCCAAACGCTGGATACCTCTGGGTATTACCGGTTTCCAGCCGTCAGAGCTCGCCAAACTGGCCGTGCTTTTGTACGCTTCGGACTACATGGTCCGCAAGATGGAAGTCAAAGAGCGCTTTTTCCGCGCCGTCCTTCCCATGGGCGCTGCTGTCGCAGTGGTAGGCCTTCTGTTGCTGGCGGAGCCCGATATGGGCGCATTCATGGTGATCGCCGTGATTGCCATGGGCATACTGTTTTTGGGTGGTGTCAATGCACGAATGTTCTTTGTAATTGCTGCAGTGCTCGTGATTGCATTTGGTTTGATGATTGCTTTCAGCGAGTTTCGTCGAGAGCGCATTTTTGCGTACCTCAACCCATGGACCGAAGAGCATGCGCTGGGCAAAGGTTACCAGTTGACCCATTCGCTGATCGCCATCGGACGCGGTGAGATTTTTGGAGTGGGGCTGGGTGGAAGCGTTGAAAAGCTGCACTGGCTGCCTGAAGCGCATACCGACTTTCTGCTGGCAGTTATCGGTGAGGAATTTGGACTGGTCGGAGTGGTTCTCGTGATTGGCATATTTTTCTGGATGACACGTCGCATGATGCACATTGGTCGCCAGGCAATTGCGCTGGACAGGGTTTTCGCTGGTCTTGTTGCCCAGGGGGTGGGCATCTGGATGGGATTTCAGGCTTTTATCAATATGGGTGTCAATTTGGGTGCCCTGCCCACCAAAGGACTCACTTTGCCATTGATGAGTTTCGGAGGGTCTGCCATTTTGGTGAACCTCGTAGCCATTGCATTGGTTCTGCGAATCGATTTTGAGAATCGGCAGCTCATGCAAGGGGGGCGATCATGACCACCAAACTCCAGAGAACTGCACTGATCATGGCCGGGGGCACAGGGGGGCACATCTTTCCTGGCTTGGCAGTTGCCAATGCACTGCGAGAAGCTGGCTGGCGCGTCCATTGGCTGGGCGGACGTGGCTCCCCAGGGAATCCAAGCATGGAAAGTAGCCTGGTGGCGGCGCAGGGATTCCCACTGGAAAACATTGATTTTTCCGGCGTTAGAGGCAAAGGTATGCTGACCATTCTTGCTTTGCCATTTCGTCTTTTGCGGGCTTGCTGGCAAAGCGTTGGTGTGTTTCGCAGAGTGCAACCGGATGTCGTTGCCGGAATGGGCGGCTACATTACATTGCCTGCCGGCCTCATAAGTGTCCTTTTGCGCAAACCGCTCATATTGCACGAACAGAATTCTGTCGCGGGTATGGCCAATCGCATCCTTGCACGCTTCGCCCGAAAGGTTTATACCGCGTTTCCGTCTGCGTTTACAAAGGGTGGTGAAGCCTCGCACTGGGTGGGCAACCCGTTGCGCGCCGCATTTGTGGGTCAACGCGAACCGGCAGCTCGCTATGCCGACCGCCAAGGACCTTTGCGACTTCTGGTGTTGGGGGGAAGCCTGGGTGCGAAAGCACTCAATGACGTGGTACCGCAAGCACTGGCGCTGATGCCGACGCAAAGTCGTCCAATGGTGATTCACCAGAGTGGTCAAAAGCACATTGCCGAATTGCAGGCGAATTATGCTGCTGCAGGCGTGCAGGCCGACCTCAAACCGTTCATTGAAAACGTGGCGGAAGCACTGGCAGATGCCGACCTTGTAATTTGCAGGGCCGGTGCAAGCACAGTGACAGAAATTGCAGCCGTCGGCGTGGCGGCAGTATTTGTGCCACTGCCGTCCGCAGTCGACGACCACCAGTCCGGCAATGCCAAATTCCTGGCAGACCAGGGCGGTGGGTGGATCGTCCCGCAGCAAAAGCTCACGCCTGTTCGTCTTGCCAGAATGTTGCAAGAAGCAGATCGTAGGACGTTGTCTGCTGCTGCTGCCAGAGCGCGGAGCATGGCCAAATTTGGAGCTACCGAGCGGATTGTTTGCGCGTTCGCTGAACTGTCGCAAGCAGAAGGAATGTCATGAAGCACGCAGTCAAGCAAGTTCACTTTATTGGCATTGGAGGTTCCGGCATGTCCGCGATTGCCGAAGTGCTGCACACACTGGGCTACGTCGTTACAGGCTCGGACCTGAACGACAGCGCCACATTGCGTAGGCTCTCCGGTGTCGGAATCAAAACTTTCATAGGCCACGATGCCCGCCAAGTGGACGGTGCCGACGCCGTTGTGACATCCACGGCTGTTAAACCGGACAACCCTGAAGTCGTCGAGGCGAAGGACAAGGGAATTCCACTGGTGCCCCGCGCATTGATGCTGGCTGAACTGATGCGGTTAAAGAGCGGTATAGCTGTCGCCGGGACTCACGGAAAGACCACCACCACCAGTCTTGTCGCCAGCGTATTGATACAGGCAGGTCTCGATCCAACCTTCGTGATCGGCGGCCGTCTGAACAGTGCTGGTGCCAATGCCCGGCTTGGCAAAGGCGACTACATCGTGGTGGAGGCCGACGAGTCTGATGCGTCTTTTCTTCACTTGTTGCCGATCATGGCAGTCGTGACCAATATCGATTCCGATCACATGGAAACCTATGGCCATGACTTTGAACGGCTGAAAGGTGCCTTTGTTGATTTTTTGCACCGCATGCCGTTTTATGGCACAGCGATCCTGTGCACTGATGATGCTGCCGTTCGCGACATCCTGCCCAACGTAACCTGTCCAGTCACAACCTACGGGTTTGAAGAGGGCGCACAGGTTCGCGCTATCGATGTCCGCGCCGTGGGTGAGCAGATGCATTTCACGGTACAGCGCCGAAATGGCGTCACTTTGACCGATCTGGCTGTGGTTTTGAATTTGCCGGGCCGTCACAACGTGCTGAACGCGCTGGCTGCGATAGCGGTCGCGGTAGAACTCAATGTGACTGATGCAGCCGTTGTACGCGCTTTGGCAGACTTCAGAGGGGTAGGTCGCCGGTTCCAGAGCCACGGAGACCTTCCTGCCCAGTCTGGTGGAACGTTCCGGCTGATTGATGATTACGGACACCATCCGGTTGAAATGGCTGCCACGCTATCTGCCGCTCGAGGTGCCTATCCCGGCCGACGGCTGGTCCTCGCATTTCAACCCCACCGCTATTCGCGAACAAGGGATTGTTTCGAGGATTTTGTCAGAGTCATTGGCGCCGCTGATGTGGTTCTTTTGGCCGAGGTCTACGCCGCTGGCGAAACGCCAATTGTTGCGGCTGACGGACGTGCGCTGACACGGGCGCTTCGCGTGGCCGGCAAGGTTGAGCCGATTTTTGTGGACGACATTGCCTTGCTGCCAGAAGCGATATATGACAACGCATGCGACGGGGATGTCGTTCTGTGCATGGGCGCTGGATCGATTGGCGCAGTTCCCTCCCGGCTGGCTCACTCTCTGCAGGAAACACTTCAATTGGACGGGCAGGGTGCAGCACCATGAGCCAGGGTATTTCGAATTTCGGGAAAGTCGCCGTGCTGATGGGCGGTGCATCGGCGGAGCGGGAAATATCGTTGATGTCCGGCAATGGGGTGCTGGAAGCGTTGCGTTCGCAAGGCGTTGATGCCCACTCTTTTGACCCGGCGCAACAGCCAATGGAAGCACTCAGGCGTGAAGGGTTCAACCGGTGCTTTATAGCCCTGCATGGCAGATTTGGTGAAGATGGGTCTGTACAAGGTGCGCTGGAATTGATGGGTATTCCGTATACAGGCTCAGGCGTTATGGCTTCCAGCATTGCCATGGACAAGGTGATGACCAAGCGAATCTGGTCGGCCCTGGACTTGCCAACTCCCCGGTTTGTCGTGCTGGAGCCGCACCAGCAGCAGCGCCAACAGGTGGTGGCAGTTCCTGACGAGTTGGGCTTGCCGTTGATCATCAAGCCTCCCCGCGAAGGATCTTCGATTGGGGTGACGAAAGTATCGGGATACTCGCAAATGCAGGGTGCCGTGGACCTCTCCGCACGCTACGACCCGGACGTTTTGTGTGAGGAGTTTATTGAAGGCCTGGAAGTAACTTGCCCGGTGCTGGGCGAGGGCAGGGCGGCACGCGCTTTGCCGATTGTGCAGATCACCGCTCCTGAAGGGGCGTACGACTATCAGAACAAGTACTTTACTGACGTGGTGCAGTACCAATGCCCGAGCGGGTTGCCAGACATCGAAGAGCGCGAGATTTCCAGGATTGTGCTGGCCGCCTTCAAAGGTTTGGGCTGCAGGGGTTGGGCTCGCGCAGATTTGATGATTCGTGCGCGGGACAGAAAGCCCTTTCTGCTGGAAATGAATACCTCTCCTGGCATGACCGGGCACTCGCTGGTGCCCATGTCAGCCAAAGCAGCAGGCTTGAGCTATCCGAATCTTTGTATGCAGATATTGGCGATGGCCACGTTGGACCATCGAGCCGCCGGTTCTGCCAAGCATGGGGGGCCTGAGCTGTGAAGCAGACGGTTGCGGTCCCGCTGGACGTCAAACTCATGAACGGAACGTCTTTTGCCCTTCTTGCAGCTTTCTTTGTGATTGCTGCGGGGATGGTGGTGATGTGGGCACTGCAGTCCCCCCTCTTCGCCATCAAGAAAATCCTGGTGGTTGGTGAGGTCACGCATACGAATGCAATCACTTTCAGGGCCAACGTCGCCCCCAAACTTGCGGGCACGTTTGTGACGCTGGATTTGGCGCGCACGCGGGAGATTTTCGAGGCCGTTCCCTGGGTGCGCAGGGCCGTCGTCAAGCGGGAATTCCCAAATCGCCTCAAGGTTGACCTGCAGGAGCATCAGGCCGTCGCCTATTGGGGGTCAGACGCCGAGTCCCGTCTGCTCAATAGCTTTGGTGAAGTGTTTGAAGCCAACGCTGGCGAGGTCGAACAGGATGCCTTGCCCCGCTTGAACGGACCGGACGGACAGGGCTCGCAGGTGTTGAATGCCTATCAAAGTCTGGAACCGCTGTTTGCCGGGCTGGACCTGGCGCTGGATCAATTTGAGTTGACGGGGCGCGGCGGCTGGCAGGCACGACTGGACACAGGTGCGGTATTGCAGCTCGGGCGTGGAAGCGCCGATGAAGTGGTGGCCAGAACCAAGCGGTTTGTGGGCACACTGGCGCAGATCACCGCCAAGTATGGCCGTCAACCGGAGGCGCTTGAATCGGCAGACTTGCGGCATGAAGACGGGTACGCGATTCGGTTGCGTGGTGTCACGACCACTGAACTGGTTCAGAAACAAAAATGACAACAGCGCAATCCATCCCCAGGTGCGGCAACTGACACAACGTCACAAAAGGAAAGAACTCGGACTGCAACATGGCAAAAGAATACAAAGACCTGGTCGTTGGCCTGGACATCGGAACCGCCAAGGTGATGGTGGTGGTGGCCGAAGTGCTGCCTGGCGGAGAGCTGAAACTTGCCGGGTTGGGCGTGGCCCCAAGCAACGGACTCAAGCGCGGCGTGGTGGTCAACATCGATGCCACTGTGCAGAGCATTCAGCAGGCGCTCAAAGAGGCAGAGCTTATGGCCGACTGCAAGATCCAGCGCGTGTACACCGGCATCACCGGAAGCCACATTCGGGGCATCAATTCCAGCGGCATGGTCGCCGTGAAGGACCGCGAAGTCACACAGGCCGACGTCGCGCGCGTGGTCGAAACCGCCAAGGCCATCAATATTTCAACCGACCAGCGGCTGCTGCTGGTGGAGCCCCAGGAATTCGTCATTGACGGACAGGACGTGAGGGAACCCATCGGCATGAGTGGCATACGGCTTGAAGCCAAGGTGCACATAGTGACCGGAGCCCAGAGCGCGGCGGAGAACATCATCAAATGCGTGCGCCGCTGCGGGTTGGAAGTGGAGCAGTTGATGTTGAACCCGCTTGCCAGCAGCCTGTCGGTTTTGACCGAAGACGAGCGGGAGCTTGGCGTTGCCTTGGTCGACATTGGTGCGGGCACCACAGACGTCGCAATTTTCACCAACGGTGCCATTCGCCATACGGCCGTGATTCCGATTGCCGGGGATTTGATCACCAGTGACATCGCCATGGCGCTTCGCACGCCGACCAAGGACGCAGAGGACATCAAGGTGGAGAGTGGCTGCGCGAAGCAGTTGCTCGCCGACCCTGACACCCAGGTTGAGGTGCCGGGACTGGGTGACCGGGGGCCCCGCATGCTGGGGCGCCAGGCCCTCGCTGGCGTGATTGAACCGCGTATTGAGGAGATTTTCTCCCTCGTGCAACAGGTGATCCGCGGCTCAGGGTATGAAGAGGTGCTCTCCAGTGGCATCGTTTTGACCGGGGGCAGTTGTGTCATGCACGGCATGGTTGAGCTCGGGGAGGACATTTTTCTCAAGCCGGTGCGCCGTGGCATGCCCAAATACCGTGGTGCGTTGTCCGACATGGTGGCGCAGCCCCGCGCCGCGACGGTCATGGGATTGCTTGAGGAAGCGCGGATGGCGCGCATGCGTGGCTTCAAGGTGGCACAGAAGAATGGTTCCATGAAAACCGCCTTTGGCCAGGTTAAAGACTGGTTTGTAGGGAATTTTTAGACCATGAACCCCTCACGTTTAATAGTCTGCGTATTGCGCTGCCGCACAGGGATGCTGGTGCACTGCGACATGCCCGTCTCGATCAACAAAATCTGGCTCGCGCGCGGAAGTCCGCATTGGCGATGGCGGTGCACGGGACCGCCCTGATCGACCGGACAGCAAAAAAATTGAGACAACAACTTTAGGCAACTGCAAATTAGGAGATTCACATGAGCATCGAAATGATTGAAGAAGAAGCGTTCAACCTGGGTACCCAAATCAAGGTCATCGGCGTAGGCGGTGGCGGTGGAAACGCCGTGGAGCACATGATTGAGCGCGGCGTTCAGGGCGTCGAGTTCATAAGCGCCAACACGGATGCACAGGCACTCAGCCGCAGCGCAGCCCACAAGACCATCCAGTTGGGAACGACCGGTTTGGGCGCCGGAAGCAAACCGGACAAGGGACGGGATGCGGCAGAAACCGCCATTGAAGACATACGCGCTTCGATCGATGGCGCCCACATGCTCTTCATCACTGCGGGCATGGGTGGCGGAACGGGCACGGGGGCGGCACCGGTGATTGCCCGCATTGCCCGGGAAATGGGTATTTTGACTGTGGGCGTCGTCACCAAGCCGTTTGAGTTTGAAGGCGGCCGCCGCATGAGCAATGCCGACATCGGCCTGGCCGAGCTGGAAGCCAATGTGGATTCACTGATCGTTGTGCTCAACGAGAAGCTGCTGGATGTGCTGGGTGATGACATCACCCAGGACGAAGCCTTCAAGCATGCCAATGATGTGCTCAAGAACGCCGTGGGCGGGATCGCTGAAATCATCAATGTGCCCGCGCACATGAACGTCGACTTTGAAGACGTGCGGACCGTGATGGGTGAGCCCGGCAAGGCGATGATGGGAACAGCCACAGCGGGCGGTCCCGACCGCGCCCGCATCGCGGCCGAACAGGCCGTCGCCTGTCCGTTGCTTGAAGGGGTTGACCTGTCTGGCGCCAAAGGTGTGCTGGTGCTGATCACTGCCAGCAAGGGGTCGTTGAAGCTGACCGAGTCGCGCCTTGCGATGAACACCATCCGCGCCTACGCATCGGCTGACGCGCACGTGATTTACGGCACGGCTTACGACGACAACCTGGGCGAGGACATTCGTGTGACCGTGGTTGCCACCGGCTTGAGCCGTCAGGGCGTGCGTCGCACCGCCCCACCGTTACAGGTGCTGCGCACGGGTACGGACAACGTGGCGTTTCATGTGCCAACGCTCAACACCGTGGCGACCGGGACTGCGTCACTTTCGGCTGCGCATATGATGGCCGGCCAACCCGACTACGGCAGCATGGGAACGCCGGCCGTATGGCGCGGGCGGACTTCGGCAGCGGCGAAGGTGGATGCGCTGTCCAGCGGCGGGATGGACGATTATGAGATCCCTGCTTTTCTGAGAAAACAAGCCGATTGATGTTGCCCCCACGGTCGCTCACTTCGAGTAGCTCCCTGCCCCCCGAGGGGGCTAATTTTTCTAGGGGCGGCCCGTCGAAAAATTATTCCTTGGCCATTTGTAGTGCAAGGAATCATGGACTTTGTAAAATCTACTTGTGATCAAACAGCGAACCCTTAAGTCTCTCACCAGCGCGGTCGGCGTGGGTCTGCACAGTGGACAGCGGGTTGAGCTGACGCTTCGTCCAGCGCCGCCTGACACGGGCATCGTGTTCCGGCGGGTGGACCTTGCCGAGGTGGTTGACATTCCGATGTCCGCCACATCGGTGACGGACACCCGGCTGGCGACGCGGGTGTCAAACGGGGGTGCGCGTGTGGCCACGGTTGAGCACCTGCTTTCAGCCTGCGCCGGGCTGGGCGTGGACAACTTGTACGTGGACATCACCGCTGAAGAGGTGCCTATTCTGGATGGGTCGGCCGCATCGTTTGTGTTTTTGCTGCAAACGGCTGGCATCGAGTTTCAGAATGCCCCACGGCGCTTCATCCGCGTGACCAAGCTGGTGGAAGTTCGTTCCGGCGTCGGCGCGGATGAGCGCTGGGCGCGCCTTGAGCCCTACCATGGCTACCGCTTGAGTTTCGAGATTGACTTTGACCACCCAGCGGTTGATTCATCCGGCCAGCGGGTTGAATTCGACATGAGCCGCGATTCCTACTCCCGCGATATCGCCCGGGCGCGGACATTTGGTTTCACCAAGGATGTCGAGACGATG
The DNA here is from genome assembly GCA_031360805.1 of Rhodoferax sp. Taxonomy (GTDB): domain Bacteria; phylum Pseudomonadota; class Gammaproteobacteria; order Burkholderiales; family Burkholderiaceae_C; genus JANYCG01. The sequence goes on along the minus strand of JANMCB010000016.1, from coordinate 17,067 downwards.
CGCGTCAATGGGCTCGGATTGGGCGGCGGGCTGGACAACGCGATCGTGATGGATGACTACAAAGTTCTCAATGCAGGGGGCCTGCGTTACGACGACGAGTTTGTCAAACACAAAATTCTCGACGCCATGGGCGACATGTACATGCTGGGCAAACCGTTGCTGGCGGCGTACAGCGCCTTTCGGTCTGGCCATGAGCTGAACAACCGCCTGCTGCGCGAGTTGCTGTCGCGACCGGACACTTGGGAAGTCGTCACGTTCGAGGATGAAAAGCAGGCGCCGCACGGCTTTGGCCAGTTGGCGCGGGCCTGGTAGGCCTGGTAGGGTCTGGACTTTCCAACCATGCTGCTTTTTCGTTGGCTCATTCTGCTTCTACTGCTGGGCTCGGCCGTCTCATTTGTGTTCTTCATGGCCACTGGACAGCAACGCTTTCGACGCTACGGTCTGCTGACGCTCAAGTGGACCCTGATTGCCGCGTTTGCCTTTTTTGCCGTGCTGGTGCTGGAGCGCATTGCGTGAAGAAAAAATTAACCTGCAGGTTAATTTTATCGATCAAACGCTGCTTTTTTATCAAAAAAGTGATGAAATAGGCCTCTATCCCTCGTGTTTATTAAATAGTTTGCTGCTATAACAATAGCAATCTAAGCTTGAAGATGAGATCAGACTCCGTCGCGCCGTACGCAATTCTTTCCGCTGTTTTTACCTGCGTACATGGCGGCGTCTGCCCGCTTGAGCAATTTGGCGGTGTCCTGGCCGTCCTGCGGCGCCAACGCATAACCGATGGTGATGCCGATTTGGCAGGTCTGCATTGACAGGGTGAACGGTTGGGTGAAAGCCGCCAGAAGTTTCTCACCGAGGTCGCGCGCCTGCTGCTCATGTTTGAGATCGGTCGACAGCACCAGAAACTCGTCGCCGCCCAGACGTGCCACCACGTCGCTTGTGCGCAAACTGGATTTGAGGCGCGCTGCCACCGCAATCAGCAGTTCGTCGCCCACATCATGCCCAAACTGGTCATTGACCTGCTTGAAGCCGTCCAGATCGAGCATGTAGACGGCCAGCATATGGCTCGCACTGGCGCGTTCAATGGCTTTCGAGATCGAGGCATTCAAGCTGCGGCGGTTGGCCAAACCGGTTAAGGGATCAGAATAGGCGAGCGAATGAAAACTGTCGCGCTCGCGATGGGCCGCCTTGATCTCGCTTTGCAGCGCCTTGGTACGCAACCCCAGAACGCGCATGAACAGGAGCATGTCCAGCGTCGCACCGATCTGGAACGAGTGCAGGGTCCAGAAATTGACGCCAATGCGGCCCTTGATCACCTCAATCAGGACCACGGCAGAAATAAGGTACACCGCCCACGCCACCAGAAAATAGGTCCCGACACTGTCCCCACGGCGTGCCTTTTTGATGGCGCCTGGCATCCCCAAGAGTGCCGGCGCCATCCCGAGGGTGCTCACAATGGCTGTGATTTGCTGGACATCGATCAGATCCAGCGCATACGCAAAACCGCACACAACCAACAGGCCGGCGCCAATCTTCATGACGCGGCTGAACCACGGTTTGGTGTCCGGGCCAGCCAGTGCCTGCTCGATGAACAGGAATGAACCGGTAGACGCCGTCAACGCCGATAGCCCACCCATGTGCAGTTCCATCCAGGCACTGCCGGGCCAGACGTATTGCGCCCCGATGCCAAACTGAAGCAATGAAAACAGCAAACTGCCGGTGACCAGGAGCGCGTATTTTGCAAACAGATGCTCTCTGAGTGTCAGCCAGTTCGCCAGACTGTAAACAAGAAGACAAAGCGCCAGGCCGGTGAGCAGGCCCTGAATCATCTGTTCCTGCAAGGTGCGCGCGAGAAAGCTCGATGGCTTGCTCAGCGTGATCGGCAGGATCATGGAGCCATTGTTTTCAACACGCAGATAGAAGTCGTAACTTTGCCCGGGCTGCAGGATGATGGCAACTGTGTGAGCCCGGCTTCGAATCGGGCGTTCAGCGACGGGCTGAAGGTTACCGAGCGTCGCCTCGTAAGCGATCTTTTTGCCGTTCAAGACATAGAGATTGATGTGATTGATCACCGCATAGTCAATGTCCAGCACCCATTGCCCATTGCTCTGTGGCGCCACCGTCACCGGAAACCGGACCCAAACCGCCTCCTTGCGAAGGCCCAGCGTGGCGTAGGCTGTGTCGGGTCGTTTGAACTCAGGCTGTTCCTCCAATATCCGCTCGATCCTCAGGCCCTTGCCGGGGTCCGTCAGTATCGAGACGGCGGGCCAGACCTCGATCGAGGGCGTTGAGTCGGTCAGCATCAGCGGCTGCTGCTGCGCAGCGGCGAGCGACGCAAAACCAAAGGCAATCAGGCTGACCACGACCCGCAGCCTTGCCCTAAGCCAAGGCAGGGTAGTAGTGAAGGAGAGTTGCACAGAGGCCATGGCAGTGGTTTTCGGCGGTTTACGGCAGCGCAGTCGAGCCAGGGGGTTCATTCCACAACCCATTGCGGGTCAGGCGGTCTTCCAGGCGGTTCAGCCAGCCAGACGCCTTTGGGTCGTTGCTCCACTGGCCGATAGTCCGGCTGACCTCGTTCAACAAGTGGGCCGGTAAATTGAGCGGCCGGGTCTGGTCCAGCAAGAGCGTGCGCATCAGGTGGTAGCCCAGCACACGGGTGATCAGGCGCGAGATCGAAAACTCGGGCACAACCCATCTAACCACGGCGTCAATCAGCCGCACGACGGTCATGATCAGGGCAAACAGGGCATGCGACAGCCCCGAAACTCGCCCTGAGATCCCAATCTCGGTGGCCGTCTGGTGGCCACACAGGTAGCGCGTCATCAAGATGGGGAAACTCTTGAACAGGCGAAATGGGATCGCATTGGACATCGACGCCATCAACGCCTCGCCAAGCGCAGGTCGCGCGTCAGGCAGCACGGGTGCCAGCCGCCCACGGGCCTGCATCTGGGCAAAAAGCGCCTCGGCCGCAGGCATGGTGTCTGCCAGCAATTCGCGCCGGATACCCAACACATGTCCAACGACGTTCCAGGTGTGCAAAAAAGCCTCTTCGTCCGCCTGGGACAGGCCGAGCCCCAGTTTGCGCATGCTGCGCAGGAAAACATAGCCAAACGTCAACAGCGTATAGGCCAGCTCTTCCTGGTTACAGGGCAGCCCGTCTTCGCCCACCTTCCAGCCGTGCGCAGCCATGGATTGGTGCATGCTGATCCGCCCCGTTGCAGCGGCAGCCAGCGGCGCAATCACGCCGGCACCCGTCTGGTTGCGTTGATCCCCAAGCTGCGCCATGACATCCGCCGGACTGTCGCGCAGAATGAGGTTTCGAATGCAGGCATGAATCAGGCGGACTTTGAGAATTTGCGCTACGCCACTGCCTTCAGGTTGGGCAAGCCCGCCTTGCATCATCACCGGGAAAATCATGGCCGCCGTGGCACGTATGCGGTAGTCGGTGTGGTGTTCGAGCTGACCTGCCGTATGCAGCACGGCTGAAAGATCCGGAATGACATAGCACTCTGGCAGGCTGGAACAAAATAGCAGAGTGCAAGACAGGGCGCCGTAGTCCATGAACAGCTCTTCGGCGCGCGCCAGTTTGGCCTGGTCAGCCCAGTGGGGAAGTGTTTGCCCCTCTTGCAAGAAGCGCTGCAACGCCTGTTCCGTTGCGTATGGCAAAGTCGGGTCTGACGACTTCCAGTTGAGCAGACTTTGGTTTGTAGCCCATTGTGGAAACTGACGGTTAATGCTGGCAATTTCTGCGGATTGAGTCACTGCAAACGTCGCGGACTTCGCAACAGGCGTGGAGAACTGCTGCCCGACGATCATTGCTATGGTCTCGTCCGCCAGGGGATCGGCGACGTACTGCATTTCGCCCAGTCTGGCGTCAGTCACCGGGCTTTGCGCCAGAGCCAGCTGCGCAATCGGGTTCCATCGCAACCACCCCGCCAGGGCACACAACAGCGGAACGCCCATCGCAAAGACGGCGACGGTTCGTGTTTCCACCGGGTGGCCGTTCAGCATCTGGAAGACCATGGAAAAGCCGTAGATGGAAAATGGCAGCAGCGCGTGCCATTTAGTGAAGCCGCTTTGCACCACCAGTCCCTTTCGACGTACAGACAGGTGAAAGCTGAAAAGTATTACCAGCGCCACAAAGACCCAACCCACAAACCCCTGCAAGGTTTCGCCAAACCACCAACCGTCTTTCTTGCCCATGACCCAAGCCTTGAGGACGAACACCATGTAGGGGTCGGCACCGAGGTCATAGGCCGTCACCACCATGGCAGCCAGGAATGCCATGAACAAGGCCCAGCCCCAGCCCGGCACCTGAGGCAGCGGGTTTTGCCAGACCGCAAAGTGGCTGACGATGTAAGCGGTGTAGCAAAGTGCAAACCACATCAGTGGAATGACCATCGGCACATCGCCCAGCGGCCAACCCAGCAAGTCGGTGTAGGTGTAGCTGCCAAAAAACCAGCCGCGGGACACGCCCATTTGCTCGGCATACCAGCCCAAGGTCACGGCTATGAGGACAAATTTAAGCGCTGCTGTTGCACCCATCAGGTGGGTCGCGTTGGCCCAGCAGAAAGCGAACATGAGCACGGAGGTGAGAACCAGTGCAATCGTCGTGTCGTTGTGGCTTCGCATCGCCATGGCAACCAGAAATCCTGCGAAGAGGACGTAGCTGATTTTTGGAATTGCGCCAACGAGTGATTTCATTTGAGCATGGTGAAGTGTCCACTGACCGGGCACAAGTATCGCATTTCAGATATCAGTGATTGACCGCAAAAGGCTCTCGTTAACCCGCACTGGCGCAGCGCCAGATGAGTCCGGGGCGCGGTCTAAGGCGGCTTGCTGACCCAGTAGACCAACCCGATTTTCACTGCCACGCTGGTCTTGAATTCACGGCGTGCATTGGGCATCTGCATTCGCGGTGCCTGCCATCGGACCTGTAGCCACCTTGGTTGCGGGAAGAGCGACCGGCTTGGCACAGCCAGTCAGCGTGATACCTGACTCTGGCTGCAAAAATTCGCTGATCCAGTAGCGTGAGGGATCCTGGCAGGAAAAAGTCCAGGTGGCACCCAAAGGCGCTGCCACCTTTTGGGTCACCAGCATTTCAACGGTCAAGCCCAGGCGCCCGTCAGGGGACCACCAGAGTGTCGGACTGGATGCCTCGGAGAGGTCCGCAGAGTTGCCATCCGACGTAGCGGCCAGTAACCAGTTCCATCGGGCCAACTGCTGCCGCAGACCAAACAGAAACCGGACTTGAAGTCCTTCATCCAGTTTTTGTGTCGCCGGGTCACGCAGAATGGCCAGCGCCTGGGTTGAATGCGCCTGGTCGAAAAGCAACCGCCCCTTCAGAAGGCGTGGCTGTCCATCCTTGAAATCCGCTGCCAAGCCGCACTGAACGGTTCCATGGGGATGGGCCAGTGCGCCTTCAGGATTGAGCAGCAGTACCAACGCAGCGACTGCCGCCAACATGGAGCCGTTGCGTCGCAGCATCGACCAGTGCCGGTCAGCGAATGGCCACAGGGTTCACGATGGCCTGAACGCCACCCGTGATTCGTGAAGCGCCCAGCACAAACATGAATTCCCACGCCTTGTCAGCCACCAGGGGGCCGGTATTCATGTTTTCCAGAATGTAAATGCCATTTCTGGCCAGCAGAATCTGGTGCACCTCAAACACGCCTACGTCCTTCTCAAACGGAATCACTTCAAGTGCCCACTGGTCGGCGCCAACTGCCACCACCTCTTTGCTGGCCAGGTAAAGCGCACCATCTTTGCCCAAACCAGGCTCGCCGGCCAGGAAGCGCTTGTTGTCTTTGCCCTCCAGTTCCTGCCAGCCTGTGTGGAACAGCACCACGTCGCCCTTCTTGATGGCAATGCCCTGCTTTGCCGCCTGCTCGTCAATTTCCTTGCGGTTAAAGGCGGTGCCTTCCTTGACCATCGGCGTGCCGAAGTAAGCCGTCATATCCAGCACGATGCCTCGGGTGACAATGGCCGGCACTTTCTCAATGCCCAGTTTTTTCAGGCCATTGGCTTGCACAAATTCTGAATTCTTGTTGCAGTTGTAGTAGACGTTGTCAATGCCAATGTGGCCAAGGCCGTCAATTTGCGAACCTGTGCCGACCCAGCCCATGTAGATGTCGTCGTTGTACGTGGTTTTTGTGCCACCCAGGCTAACGCCCCCTGCCTGGCCAGGCTGCACGATGGTGACGCCCCAAGTGCGCGGAGCGTAGGCAGCAGTACCCGCATTGGTCTCAAAGCCAAGGCGGTAGGTCTTGCCGGTTTTGACCAGTTTTGCCGCCTCGGCGGCCAATTGGGGCGTGAGAAGATTGGCCGCACCAATCTCATCATTGGGACCCCACTTGGACTTGCACCAGTCGTTTTGGGCAAGTGCGCTTCCCGCAAAAGTGGCACCAAACGCCAGTACCGCTACGGCCTTGAAAATCACGCTGATAGATTTCATCTTGTCTCCTCATTTCAATTGGTTGAAAGGGTGTTGAAAATGTCAACGAAGACAATCTAGCAGTCTTGAAGCGGCACGTCACGGAGAAACTGGCCTAACTAGGGAAACTACCCATCAAACAAAACAACCATTTATGGGACAGTCGGGTTGTCCGACCAACTCTTCTGCTTTTTCTCGTTGTGCTTGTGCCCGACTTGTTGCCTTAACCTGTGTTTCAAAAAGTTAAAGTAATCCCCGCCTATCAGATGATTACAGGTGCCGTGGAACGGCGCATCGTAGGTGGCGAACTGGTTCCGGGCGCGATGCTGCCAACCGAAGCTGCCCTGGCCGCCCAGTTTGGTGTGAACCGCTCGACCGTACGGGAATCCATCCGCCAGCTGGAGCAGGAAGGGCTGCTGGAGCGGCGCAGTTCCAAGCGTCTGCATGTCACCATGCCTGGTGTTTACGACGCGGCGCCGCGCGCTGCGCGCTCCTTGATGCTCCAGCAAGTGACTTTCACAGAGCTTTGGCAGGTAGCGCTGGTGCTGGAACCGCAGGCTGCTGCGTTGGCCGCCGTGGCGGCCTCTGCAAATCATATTGACCAGCTTGCCGACAACCTGGAACGCCTGCAGGTTCATTTTAAAAAAGGTGGGTCGGTTGACGAACACGCGCAAATTGACATTGAATTCCACGCGATGGTGGCGAGCGCTTCGGGGAACCGCGTGCTCATGCTTGCACGTGAGCCGATCAACCTGCTTTACCGGCCTTCGGTGACAAGGCTCCAAGGCGCCCTGCCACAAATGGTCCGACGCAATCTGGAAGCCCACAAACGAATTTTCAAGGCGATTGCCGGGCGCGATGCCGATCAGGCGCGTGAGTGGACTCGAAAACACATGATTGACTTTCAGCGCGGTTATGCGCTGGCCAAAATTCCGATGAACACGGCTATTGAGACGCATCACCTGGAATGACATTGGACGAAAGTCCATTTTTTCACTTTTCCCAATCACAGGAGACAACGATGAAAGCCGAAACTGGTCAGTTCACCAAATTCTTGAAGTTGCATTGGCGCAATACGCTGGCGGCAACCGCCGTGGCAGCGACTTTTACCCCGGCATTGGCGCAGGAGACATTCAAGGTCGGCATCGTCAGTTTTCTGTCGGGCCAGGCCGCCGAGAGTTTTGGCGTGCCCGCCATCAACGGCGCCAAAGTGCTGCTCGATGCGTTCAACAAAGGCCAGGCACCCGCGCCATATAACAAAGTCGGCTTTGGCGGCATGAAAATTGAGCCGATCTATGTTGACGAAAACGGCGGCGCCACCAAGCAGGTGCAGGAAATGCGTACCCTCTATGACCGCGACAAGGTTGACGCGGTGGTCGGTTACGTGGGCTCGGGTGACTGCCTGGCGGTGGCTCCGGTTGCCGAAGAAATGAAAAAATTCCTCATCCTTTATGACTGCGGTACACCACGCATTTTTGAAGATGGGAAGTACAGCTACGTTTTCCGTACCGCTGCCCACGCCGCAATGGACAACGTTGCACTGGTGCGTTATTTGAAGGCCAAAAACGTGAAGGTGGACACCTACAACATGATTCACCAGGATTACGCCTGGGGGCAGGACAGCAAGAAAGACTTCATGCTGAGCATGGCCGAGGTCTACAAAGGCGCCAAGCCAGATGCAGATTTGTTGCCGAAGTTTGGCGCTGGCCAATATGGCACCGAGATCTCCGCACTACTGAACAAACCGGCCGACATCCTGCACTCCAGCCTGTGGGGTGGTGACTTGCAGGCCTTCATTTTGCAAGGCAGCGCACGCGGGCTGTTCCAAAAGCAAAACGCCGTTTTTTCGGCAGCCGACCACGTTTTGCCAGGCCTGGGTGAAAAGATGCCCAATGGTGTGATCCTGGGCGCGCGGGGTGCCTACGGTCTGATGTCGCCCAAGTCGGCCTTGAATGACTGGTGGTTTGACCTCTACCAAAAGGCAAACAACGTCTACCCCGTGCAGGCTCCGTACCGCATGGCGCAGGCGCTCTTTGGCCTCAAACTGGCCGCAGAAAAAGCCATGGCCGCCAACGGTGGCAAAAAGCCCACGCCCGAGCAGCTCGCCGCAGCACTCAAGGGCAGCAGTTGGGCATCACCCGCCGGCACCATCACCATGGCGCTGGGCGACGGGCAGCAGGCGATCCAGGACACTGCGATTGGCAAAACCCGCTGGGACGCTGCCAAAAAGATGGTGGTGATCGACGACATCATGCGTTTCCCGGCCGAGTGTGTGAACCCGCCAGCCAACATGAAGAGTGAAGACTGGATGAAAGCCGGCTTCCCTGGCGCCAAGTGCTGAATGCGTCTCCACTTCAATCGGATAGGTCGTTGCACCTCCTAGCCGTGCTAAAGCACTGTCTTCGTCGGCGCGCCTACTCTGCGACTGAAGTGGAAACGCAGCGGCCGTTCGTCAAACCCCAGGTCCTCACGACATGAATCTGCTGGCTACCATCCTGATTGACGGCGTCACTTACGCCTCCTGGCTGTTCATCGTGGCGCTGGGGTTGACGCTGGTGTTTGGTGTCTTGAAGATCCTGAACATCGCCCACGGCAGCTTCTATGCCGTGGGCGCCTACGCCGGGGCCAGCCTGGTCACCTGGCTGCTGTCGATGAAAGTGTCACCCGCCTTGAGCGTGGTGGCACTGTTGCTGGCGGCAGTTGGTGTGGCGGCGTTGCTGGCGCCGCTGGTCGAGCGCGGCTTGCTGCGCATGTTTTACGGCCGGGACGAAGTGCTGCTGGTGCTGGTCACCTACGCATTGTTTCTGATGCTCGAAGACATCACCAAACTGGTCTGGGGTGTCAACCCGTATTACGTCTCTGACACCTACCAGGCCTTTGGCAACCTGAATCTGGGAGGGTTGAGTTATGTCGGTTATGACCTGATGCTGGTCGGCGTGGCGGTGTTGTGCGGTGTCGTGACCTGGTGGGCGCTCAACCACACGCGCCAGGGGAAAATCGTCACTTCCGTGATTCACAGCGCCGAAGTCGCGGCCAGCATGGGCGTGAACGTGTCGCGCATTTATACGCTCGCCTTCATGGTCGGTGTATTTTTTGCGGCTGTCGGTGGTGCGTTGACGGCACCGATGATTTCCGTTCAGCCGGGTCTGAGCGTGGGCGTGATCATCGTCAGTTTTGCCGTGGTCATCATTGGCGGCCTGGGCAGCATTGAAGGCGCGGCAATCGGCGCTTTGGTGGTTGGCCTGGCGCGCTCGGCCTCGGTGCACATCTGGCCACCGGCAGAACTGTTCAGCATCTATGTGGTGATGGCGGCGATTCTGGTGTTCAAGCCCGAAGGGTTGTTCCAGCGCATTCAGGCGCGCAAGATTTAGCTGCCCCATGCAGGCATCCCCAACCATGTCCTCTTCTTCGGTTTCCGGTTACCCCGGGCGGCGCCTGGTGGCCATCACCGCAATGGCCCTGGCGGCACTGCTGGTGGGCGGTTTCCTCGCCCCCAAATGGATGGTGTCCCTGGGCACCATCGCCTTTGCCAACGGCCTGGTGTCGCTGGGCATCCTGATCATGATGCGCAGCGGCGTGGTGCCCTTTGGCCAGGGCCTGGTCTTTGCCGCAGGAGGTTATGCGGCGGCGCTGGCCTTCAACCGCCTGGGCCTCACCGATGTGCTGGCGCTGAGCGCGCTGGGCGGCGCAAGTGCCTTGCTCATCGCGGCACCGTTTGCGCCGATGCTGGCGCGTTACCGGGGCATCTTTTTTGCCATGTTGACATTGGCGCTGTCGATGGTGCTGTACGGCGTGCTGGTCAAAACCGAGGTACTGGGCGGCTCGGACGGCTTCAACGTCACGCAGCCAACCTTGTTCGGCATGCGTGCGCCGCAGGGCCAGGTGCAGTTGATGTTGTGGTGCGTGACGGCCACACTCTCCTGCGTGCTGGCGGCCCTGGTGCGCCTGTATTGCGATTCGCACCGTGGCCTCTTGTCAATGGCGGTGCGCGACAATGAATTACGCGTGGAGTACCTGGGCCAATCGGTGGCCAACATCGTTGCCTGGAACTACGTCATCGCCGCTGGGCTGGGCGGCGTGGGCGGCGCGCTCAGCGTGATGGCGCTGGGCCATATCGACCCCAATTTCAGCTACTGGACAACCTCCGGCGAGTTTGTCTTTGTGGCGATCCTGGCCGGCCACCAGAGTGTGGTGGCAATACTTGCCGGCTCGTTCCTGCTGGAACTGGTGCGCTCGTTTTCCAGCTCGTATTTTCCCAACACCTGGCAGTTCGCCTTGGGGTTGTTTCTGCTGCTGGTGATCCGCTTCCTGCCCGATGGTTTGGGCTCTTTGGCCGAGCGTTTCAAGCCGCAACGCAAAACCTGACCGCCATGGACGCACTCACTTCCCAACCCGCGCAACCGGTGTTGTCGGCCCAGGGCCTGCAGCGCAGCTTCGGCGCCGTGGTCGCTGCCGCCGACGTGAACATTGACGTCGCCGCTGGCGAACGCCTTTGCCTCATCGGCAGCAATGGCGCAGGCAAAACGACTTTCGTCAACATGATCACGGGTTACCTGAAGCCCAGCGCCGGCCATATTTTCCTGGCCGGCGAAGACATCACCCAGCGCACGCCGCGCGAGATCACCCGCAAGGGCGTGGCGCGCTCGTTCCAGATTCCGCAACTCTGTTTGCCGATGACGGTGCTCGACAACGTCTTGACCGCCCTGCATTGCGGCCGTGGCAACAGCCAATTTCTGAAAAACGCCAGGGATCAGGAATCCGTCGACCACGCCCTGGATTTGTTGACGCGTTTTGGCCTGGCGCAACACGCCGCAAGGCCGGTGCTGGAGTTGCCCGGTGGCGTGCGCAAGTTGCTCGACATCGCCATGGCCTTGACCGGGCAACCGAGTGTCTTGCTGCTCGACGAACCCACCAGCGGCGTCAGCGCCGACGAAAAATTCAGCACCATGGACACCGTGATGAGCGCCATAGAGAGGAGCAGCGGCAGCGCCCCGGTCACGGTGATTTTTGTCGAACACGACATGGACATCGTGCAGCGTTACGCCAGCCGCGTTGCCGCTTTTTACAGTGGCCGCGTGATCGCAGACGGTCTGGCTGAAAACGTGTTGCAGGACCCCGAGGTGCAGCGCTACGTCACGGGCTCCACGCGCCAGGCGCGCCCGCGCGAGGAGGCCCCGGCATGATCACGCTTGAAGCCGCCCGCGTGGCGATCCACAACGTGGAAGTGTTGCGCGGTTTCTCCATCCGCATTGATGCAGGTGCCATGGTCGGGCTGATTGGCCGCAACGGCGCGGGTAAAACCACGGTGATGCGCAGCATCATGGGGCATCTGCCGCTGTTGGGTGGCACCTTGAAAATGGACGACACCGACCTCGCCCACGCCCCGCCGCACGCCCGCGCGGCCTTAGGGATTGGCTACATGCCCGAAGACCGTGGCCTTGTGCCTGAACTGACCGTCGAAGAAAACATCTGCCTGCCACTGTGGGTCTCCAAGACGCTGGTGCTGCGCGAGCGGCTGGACTTTGTCTACAGCGTCCTGCCCGAACTGCTGGAGATGCGCGAGCGCCGCGCCATGCTGCTCTCAGGCGGTCAGCAAAAAATGGTGGCGCTGGCCCGGGCGTTGTCGGTCGGCACCAAATTGCTGCTGCTGGATGAGCCCTTTGAAGGCGTGGCCCCGGCGCTGTCGCAACGCCTGTCAGAAGTTGTGGGCAAGCTGCGGGGCGGTGGCATGTCGGTGCTGATCAGCCAGTCGGACTTGAACCACTCGCGTGACCTGCTCGACGCAGAAGTCGTGATTGAGCGCGGCGCCAACATGCCCGCGTGAGCTGGCTTCAGTTTGCTATGTAAATAATAGCATATTATCTTTATAATACGGGAGCTAAGTGCCATTTTGATGGGTAATTCGGCCCATTTTGTCATTTTTCCGGAGTTTTGCGTGTAGTTTAATATCACGGGTGATATTAACTATGCTGGCAATTCCAGTGGAAATCTCGCGCAAAGCCGGCGCGCAAACCTGATTTTCCATTGCCGTGCATAATCCGAGGCCCCTGAATTCCACCCAAAAGCCGCTATAACCCCGGCCGTAGCTGGTTGTGAGCAGGGCGCTGCACAGGCAGGGGCGGCGACGCGCCACTGAACCTTGGACAGCGGCCCGGCTCCAAAGACCTTCGCAGACGCACTTAACTGGCCACTTTCCCATTGACGCTTTTGATGACCGCTTTCAACGATCGATCCGCATGACTGATCACTACGCAGCCCTTGGCGTTACCCCCGGCGCGACGCTGGCGGACATCAAAAAAGCGTTTCGCCAGCAGGCGTCGTTGCATCACCCGGACAAAAACACGTCGGCCAATGCACCGGCCCGGTTTCGGGCCGTGCAGGCGGCCTATGACGTGCTGTCGGACGACGCCAAACGCCAGGCCTACGACGACAACCGGCGGCGCAACTTGCTGGACAGCCCGATCCAGACGGCACACGAAATCTGGCAGAACTACTTCCAGCGGCTGATTTGAATTTTTTTTGAGAATGTGACTGTTGACATGAGTATTTCCCCGTTTTTCCACAACCTGCGTGTGGCCTATCAAGCCGAGATCAATGACCTGACGTTTGACTCGGAAGGGCAGGACGTGCTGGTCCGGCGCCTGAAGGAGAGGCGCAAGGAGCTTGGATTCCTGTTGCAGATGATGGAACTCAGCCCCGAAATGGTGGCGGTTATTTTTCACCAGGGTTTTGAGTTCAAAAAGCCGGCTGTGATGGACCAGCTTCTGGCGTACGAATCGGCCAATCTGCCCGCGTGGGGCACCCTGGCCGATGCCATCGTGTTGCCGGGCTGGGCACAGGACCTCTGCCGCACGGTGCTCAAGGAGCCTAAAGGGGACTGGTTTTTGACGGTTGCAGCAGGCCTCGAATACATGTACGGCAAGCCAGGGTTTGATACTGCGGAACACGACCGCGAGGACGAAGGTGAAGAATCGGATGAAGCAGGAGGCGAAGGTGCCAACCGGGGCGCCGACGACATGGGCGACGGACGGGTCGGTGGCTCCGACGCCGAAGATGACCGCAGCAACAAGGCGCGCGAGGACGCCGCAGCCGACTGGATGTCCGAGCAGGGATTTGACCGCAAGGAATGACACGTTGAATTGCGCCACTAAAGGAAAGCCATGACAAACCAACTCGCACTGATTGCAAAAACACAAAGCCTGATTGCTGCTGGCGACATCGTTGGCGCAGAGTCCGCACTTGTGGAACTGGCCGACGCCGAGGGCGACCGCGCCCTGATGGTGGTGCTCGAGCAGCTGGCACCGAAGGACATACTGGCGGTGATGCGCGAGTATGACAATTCAAAGGAATCGGTGATCAACCTGCTGGTCTCGCCGCAGCAGTTCGCGCGCGCCGTGGTGATTGAAAAGCAGTACAAGGACCTGAGCCGCACCCACCTGCGCGGCATGATGAATTCCATCATTTTCCGGGAAGATGGCGACCCCAGGGAGTTTCTGGAGGCGATTGGCGACCTGGAAGGCGGCAGCGAAGCGCTGGCGGATTATTTTTCTGAAAAATGGAGCCGCATCGAAGCTTTTGCCCGCACCGGAACTTTCGACACCGCTGAGGACGACGGCGAAATGCTGTCTGAGACGGCGCTGCTTTCAAGCGCCTATGTGAAGCCGCGCATTGAGCAGGACGAATGCGCCGACCAGGACTGGATGCAGCTGGCCTGGATCCTGCGCTACGAATGCCCCGACCTGTTCATTGAAACCGTGATGGTAATGCGCGCCAAGGCGCGGGCGCATGACCTGGGCCTGGGCGAGGAAAACGAGGAGGGCGACGCGCAATCGCCCTTGGGGGCCGATGGCGAAGTGGACGACGGCAAGTTCGAAACCAGCGATACCGACCGGGGCAAGGCGACGCCTGCCGTGCTGGAGTCGGACGACGAGTCAGCCATCTAGATGGTGGTCGTGCCTGATTCGCTGCCCGAGGCTGCGGTTTCACTGTTTGACGCGCGCCCGTTTTTTGAAAAGGCGCTTGAGTTTGGCCGGCAAAACGGCATTCTCGATGCGCCGCGGCTGGAACAGATCGGGCAGGACGCTCCCAAAGGCATCGTGCAAATTGCGCGCTACTTTGGCAGTGAATTCCTTCGCCCCGAGCTGGAGCTGGCCCGCCAGCGTTTGGTCAACCTTGTAAGCCTCAACCTTGAAAGCAGCAGCCATGGCGACTTGATGATTGCCGCACAGTTGTTGCGTGACCATTCGTTTCTGTCACGCTCCAAAGCGGGTTCCGACATGCTCAAAGCGCTGATTGGCATGCCGTCCAGCAGCCACTTTGGCATGAATGAAAGCAGCGGTTTTACCGACGACCAGATCCCGCTGCTGGCCAAGTGGACGCTCAAAAGCCTGGCCGACTACCAGAGCGAGCTTGCACAGCGCAGCCAAGCCGGTTTGGTGCTGGATGCCGCAGTCTGGCTGGCCGATGAACTGGGCGTGGACGAGGGCCAATTGCAGGAGGCTGGCTGCGACGGCGAGGCCGTGATCCGCACCTCGCTGTTGGCGCTGAATGCCAAATTGACCAAAATGCCGGACAGGGTTGCATTTGAAAAGCTGATTGCCGCCTTGCGCAAAAAGCCCGCTGCCGTGGCAATGCCCCGCAGCATGCCGCCCCAGATCAAAGGCGTGGTCGACGCTGTGCGGCAAACCGTCCTTGCTGACATGCCGCGCATGACGGACCCCAAACTGCCGATTCGCAAGCTATTTCACCAGACACCGGCCTTCATCGGGCGCTATTTCTGGATCGAAGACTCGCTGGCCGAAGTGGACCAATACGACCGCAGCGTGTCAGAGGCCTGGAACAAGGCCACGGGTGGCCATGATGACGAGGGCTCCTTGTTGACGCTGTTTTTGACCCTTGCCGCGTCAAGCCCGCCCAAAACCCTGCTGACTGAAAAAGCCGCCGCCAGCCTGATCAGAAAGATCAGGAAAACCGGGCTGAAACCGGAGCTGGCTGGCGAATTCATTCGAGAGCACGCACCCCAGCACCACCAGGACGACTACCAACGGCTATGGCAGGGCTTCATGGAAGACAGCCTGGCAACGCTCAGGAGCGACTTTGATTACGAGCTGGCCGACGCCATGGCGCTGTTGCGCCGCGAGTGCAATTTGAAATAGAAACAGAAATCGAAATAGAGTGTCAGCAAGCAGGCTGTGCTACATTCAAAGCCATGAACTTCCCGGTCTTTTACTTTAGCCACTTCTGGTTCTCACGCGCGTCAGGCGGTCGAGAGATTTGAGTGTGGCCAGTCAAAGGCTCCCAAAGCTCCCCAAAACCGCCGAAGCCCTCGGCGGTTTTTTTTTGCCAGTTGTGCTTTGTCAAAACGGTGCCGGTCATTTGCCAGTTCCAGTTTTCCTGTGATTTTGAAGTTTGCCGTTAATTTTTCCATCCGTACCCAAGGAGTCTCCCATGACCGCAGTTGCACCCGCCCCCATGACCACCCTGCCACCAGACGACGCCTGGCAGGGCTTCCAGCATGACCGACGCCGCCCGGCTGGCGCCAGCGACCGCACCAGCCGCACCGATGACGAACGCATCAAGGAAATCACCGTGCTGCCTCCACCTGAACATTTGATCCGCTTTTTCCCGATTCAAGGGTCCGCCGTTGAGAGCCTGATCACCCGCACCCGGCACAACATTCAGGACATCATGGCCGGCACCGACGACCGGCTGCTGGTCGTGATGGGGCCGTGTTCCATTCACGACCCGAGCGCCGCGCTGGAATACGCGCGCCAGCTCAAGACCCAGCGCGACAAATACGCGGGCACGCTGGAGATCGTGATGCGCGTGTATTTCGAGAAGCCGCGCACCACCGTCGGCTGGAAGGGCCTGATCAACGACCCCTACCTGGACGAGAGCTTCCGCATTGATGAGGGCCTGCGCATTGCGCGCCAGTTGCTGATTGAAATCAACCGCCTGGGCCTGCCCGCGGGCAGCGAGTTTCTGGACGTGATCTCGCCGCAGTATCTGGGCGACCTGATCTCATGGGGTGCGATTGGCGCGCGCACGACCGAAAGCCAGGTGCACCGCGAACTGGCCTCGGGACTGTCCGCGCCAATCGGCTTCAAGAATGGCACCGATGGCAACATCAAAATCGCCACCGACGCGATTCAGGCCGCCGCCGGTGGGCACCACTTTTTGTCGGTCCACAAAAACGGCCAGGTGGCAATCGTGCAAACCCACGGCAACAAGGACTGTCACGTGATCCTGCGCGGCGGCAAGACCCCCAATTACGACGCCACCAGTGTCGCGGCTGCCTGTGCCGACCTTGCCAAAGCCGGCTTGCCGCCTACCTTGATGGTGGACTGCAGCCACGCCAACAGCAGCAAGCAGCATGAGAAGCAGGTGGATGTGGCGCGTGACATCGCAGCCCAGGTGCAGGGCGGCTCAAAAAGCGTGTTTGGTGTGATGGTCGAGAGCCATTTGACGGCGGGCGCGCAAAAGTTCACTCCGGGGCAGGACGACGCCACCAAGCTTGCCTACGGCAAGAGCATTACCGACGCCTGCCTGGGCTGGGCCGAGTCACTCACTGTGCTGGAGGCGCTGTCGGCGGCAGTCGCGGCGCGGCGGGCCAGATAGGGTGATTAATATACCCATAA
>JANMCB010000003.1:0-5094 GCA_031360805.1 Rhodoferax sp. | reverse complement strand
GTCGGTCGTGCTGACTTTGCCGGTGGCCAGCAGAACCTTGAATTCGCGGTCCCACGCTTCGGCGGTAAGGGGATCGCTGCCCTTGAGCTTGCGTGCAATCTGCGGCAGATTGGCCTCAGGCACGGCAAACACCACGCTGATGGGTTGCGTTTGTGTGATGGTCACAATGCCCAGCGTGTCGCTGGCGCGCACCATGTTGCCAAGGTCCGCCTGCTTCAACCCGAGCCGTCCGGTGATGGGCGCCGTGACCTTGGTGTAGGAGAGCTGCAGCTTTGCGTTGTCAACCTGTGCCTGCGTGGTTTGCACGGTGGCCGCCAGTTGCTGCGCCAGCGCGACCTGCGTGTCGACCTGCTGGCGGGCGATGGAATCCTTCGCCAGCAAGTCTTTGTAGCGTTCGACGTCAACCTGCGCGTTTTTGAGCGTCGCCTGGTCTTTGGCCAACTGGCCCTGAACCTGCGCCAGCGAGATCTCATAGGAGCGCGGGTCAATCTCGGCCAAAAGGGCGCCGGCGCGCACCAGTTGGCCTTCCTTGAAGCGGATGCTTTTGAGTTCGCCATCGACCCGTGCGCGCACCGTTGCCGTATTGAGAGCGCTGATGTTGCCAATGGCGTTCAGCACCACCCGCACATCCTGCTTGCGCGCGGCAGCCACGCTCACTGGTTGCACCCGGTTCGCGCCTGCGAAGCGCCGTGCGTTGGCGCCGCCGGCCGAGCTTGCGCTGCCTGCAGGGTTGGCCGACGCCGCCGCGTCCGATGCGGCTGCGGCCGGCCCGGCTGCGCCGCCCGCGCCCGATGCCAGGCCGCTGGCCGCGCGCTGGCTCCACCACCAGCCACCGGCGCCTGCTGCCACGAGCAGCGCCACCAGCAACAGTACGACAGTGCGCGAGGCGCCTTTCTGCGCAGGGTGGTGGTGCGATCGGTCAATGGAATTCATCATGGGCGAGCTTTTTTTGTGAAGGACGGCCGCTCAACCGGTATCAAACCGGGGCGGCCAGGTGGCATTCAGACAATTTTGTCACGTCTATACATTTCATCGAGCACCATTGGAATGCCCTCGGAAAACGGCCGCATTGCTGTTGTGTAAAGTGGGGGTAAAGAGAGCTTTGATATCACGGGTGATATCAAAACTATCAAAAAACGGAGGGTTTTGGCCAATTTTGACAAAAAAATTGACAAAATACGCTTCTAGTTCACGTATTATATAGATAGTTTGCTATAAAAATCATAATTACAAAGCGCAAATGTTTCGGCGTTAAATCAGCCTTGGCTGAGGTGCGTTTGTCTAAAACAGACTTGCCGCGATGTTCACCGTGAACGCCAGAATCGCGGTGTTGAAAGCGAACGACAGGATCGACTGTGCCAGCACCAGGCGGCGCATGCGCTGGGTGGTGACGGTGACATCTGCGGTTTGCGACGCAACTGCAATCGTGAATGAAAAGTACAGAAAGTCGCCGTAATCGGGTTTGAAGTTGTCGTCGGTGCTTGGGAACTTCAGGCCCGTGCCGTGCGCGGTTCGAAAAAACAGGCTGGCGTAGGTCAGCGCAAAAACCGTTGGCAGCAGCAGCCAGGTGCCCACCACCGTGCTGAGTGCGAAAACCACGTGTGGCCAGGCATGCGCGGCACCGGCCACCTTGGCGGCAGAAAGCTCAATCACGATGCCAGCCATGCTGACGGCAACTGCCAGAATCACGATCAGCAGCACGGTGGCCGCGCCTTCTGCCTGTGCCACGGCACTTCGGCGCATGCGCTGGTGGTCGCAGCGCAGCATCATCAAACCGTCAAGAATCAGGTACAGCCAGACCGCCGCGTTCCAGCCAAGCAGACCGCGGGTGACCAGCGGCAGTGTGACTGGCAGCAACGCGGTGGTGAACCCGCCCGTCAAAACCGACACCAGCAGGCGCGGGCGGGCGCGCACATGCGAGGCGATGCGGCTCCAGGCGGTTTGGGTCATGGTTGCTGCGCAGCGCTGCGGTCAGCGTGAAATTGGCCGACGCCTCGCGCGCCTGAATTGACCACCCACTGTGAAGTCACGTGGGCCAAGGCTGTCAGGTGACGGCGTGCTCGGGCGCAACCTGCGTCATGTAAATGTCAACCGCGTCCAGGCGGCCGTTGTCGGCAAACCAGGCTTCGGTTTTCAGGGCCGACACTTTTTCGGCGATGGCGGTCACAAAGAACTGGTTGATGGACACCTGTTCCTCGTCGGCCACCTGGCGGGCGTAAGCCATGAGCGAGTCGGGAATGCGAAGTGCGTAGTTGGCCATGGCGAGGTTCTCCGGTCTGGATTTGAAATGAGGATGATTTGGAAGAGGCTTGGCGTTCAGGCCAGTTGTTCAAGTTGCAGGTTGCCTTGCAGCGCCAGCAAGGCCTGCTCTGGCGTGATCACGTGCACGCCCAGCCGTGCGGCCTGGGCCGCCAGGCGCGCGGGGTTGCGCAGGCTGACGATGAACTGCGCATCGGCGGCATGGGCTGTTGCCAATAGCAGGTCGTCCACCGGGTCACGGCATTGCGGGCGCCACAGCGCGCTCAACTGCACCGGCTGGCATAGTGCCGCCAGATTTCGGGCAAACGCCCGCGTGGCGGCCTGGCCCTGGCCCGCAGCGCCTTTGGGCGACGCGGCCATGATGGCGGTTTCGTATTGCAGCAGCAGCGGCAGGCTGGCGGGTGCTTCAAACGTGTTCAACCGCAGCGCACGCACCAGGGCGTGGGCCTGCGTGTTCCCGTTGCCAGCGGCAATCAGGGTGGTGGCATCAAGGACGAGTTTCATGGGTGGGTGCCGTTTAAAACGATGTTCATATCACCAATAATATGAAGTGGCTTGAATCATATCACCCATGATATTAAGTTACAGGTTTTTCGTCTGAAAATGCTTGGTTTGAGCCAATTTACAAATGAAATTGGCATCTAGCCCTCGTATTATATAGATAGTTTGCTTCTATTTATATAGTAACCAAGTCGCGAAGATTGATGCCTTTCAAACGGGCGTCTGGCCCGCCCCTTGCACCCGCAAGCCGGTGACTCCGCTACAAATCCGTGCGCAGCGACCAGATTTCCGGGAACAGCACCACGTCCAGCATCTTGCGCAAATAGCTCACGCCACCCGTGCCGCCCGTGCCGCGTTTGAAGCCAATCACGCGTTCCACCGTGGTGACGTGGCGAAAACGCCAGAGGCGAAATGCGTCTTCCAGGTCGGTGAGTTCTTCGCCCAGTTGGTACAGATCCCAGTGTTCTTTCGGGTTGCGGTAGACCACCAGCCACGCTTGTTCGACCTGCGCACTGGCGGCATAGCCCTGGGTCCAGTCGCGCTGTGTGTGCGACGCAGGCACGGGCAGCCCGCGGCGCGCCAGCAGGCGCAGCGCTTCGTCATACAGCGATGGCGCGTCAAAAGCTGCCTGCACCTGGGCCAGCAAGTCGGGCCGGTGGGCGTGCGGTTTGAGCATGGCGGCATTCTTGTTGCCCAGCGCGAATTCGATGCAGCGGTATTGCGCACTTTGAAAGCCGCTGGAGTTGGACAGATAGGGGCGGATGGCGCTGTACTCGGGTGGCGTCATGGTGGCCAGCACGTCCCAGGCGTGCACCAGTTGCTCCATGATGCGGCTTACCCGCGCCAGCATCTTGAAGGCCCCTCCAAGCTCGTCTTTGGCCACATGGGCGATGGCGGCACGCAGCTCGTGCAGCATCAGCTTCATCCACAGCTCGCTGGTCTGGTGCTGCACGATGAACAGCATCTCGTTGTGGTCTGGCGAGAGCGGCTTTTGTGCACCCAGGATTTCGTCCAGATGCAGGTAGTCGCCATAACTCATGCTGGCGCTGAAGTCGAGCTTTGCGCGCTCGTCACGCACGATGTCTTCGGGTTGTGGCATGGCGACAGCCGGGGCGGCCCGTTTCAACGCATCAGTGCAACGTCAATCAAAGCTCATGGCTTGCGCTGTTCCAGCCGCAGACCCGCCGCCGTGCGGTTGGGAAAGCCGTTCCAGTAGGTGTGGTCGGCCTTGAACTTGCCATCCGTCTCGGCGGACCATTTGCCGTCTTTGGCGTTTTCAACCAGGCTCAGGTAGCGGTCCATCGTGGCATCGTTCTTCAGGTATTTGCCCAAAAACGCGGTGGTGAAGTGCTGTGCTATGTTGTTCATGCGCACGTTGTCCCATACCGCATCAATGTAGTGGTCGGCGGGGTTGGAGGTGACGCCGGGCGGCGGGTTCATCGCCTCTTTCGGGGCGGGAATGGGTGCGCCGGCGTTGTGGTTGGCGTTCTCGTAGGTCAGCAGAAATCGCGGTGCATTCACCGTGCCTTCGTAGATGTTGCGAACACCCGGCGAGTAGCCCGAAACATCGTCCACGCTGCCCGCCAGATAGAACACCGGGGTTTTGATGGCGCTCAGGCCCGCTGCGTCCCAAAAGCCACGGTTCCAGCCCCAGGGCGCAAAGGCCACGGCGGCTTTGATGCGGCCATCCATCGACGCGGTGTGCGCGGCGCTGCCAGCCTGGCGTGCGGCCAGTGCGCCGTTCGGGGGTGCGATCGGGTTGGCCACAACGGCCGACGTGAAACCGCCGCCAATGGTGTTGACGACGCCATAGCCACCCATCGAATAGCCGATCAGCGCCGTGTTGTCGGCATTGACCAGGCCCTTTAGCGTGCCACCCGGGTCACTGGTGTTGAGCTTTGCCATTTCATTCAGAACGAACAATTGATCCAGCGGGCGGTTCAACAAAGTGCTGCCGAACGCGCCCTGGTCGTTGTATGTGCTGTCAGTGTGGTCGATGGAGGCCACCACGTAGCCTTTGCTGGCGAGGTTCTCCGCCAGGTGGCTCAGCAGGAAGCGGTTGCCGGGATAGCCGTGGGAGATGATCACCAGCGGGTAGGGCCCGCCGGTTGCGTCAGCGGCCGCATCACGCGCGGCTTTGCCACTGAGCGTGGTTTCGGTTTTGCCATCACGGATGAAAGTGCGGTATTGCCCGTTGGCAGGCGCGTCGCTTGCCTTGCCCGGGTACCAGACTTCGACTGTCAGTGGGCGGTCGTAGCTGGGGATGGGCTCGCCTGCTTTGGCTTTCAGAATATCGAGCTGCCTGGGGTTGGTCATCTTCAAGGTTTTCACGCC
>JANMCB010000542.1:0-10599 GCA_031360805.1 Rhodoferax sp. | reverse complement strand
GTTGCCAGAAGGCAAAGAGATGGTCATGCCAGGCGACAACGTGTCGATCACCGTCAAGCTGATCAACCCGATTGCCATGGAAGAAGGCCTGCGCTTTGCCATCCGCGAAGGTGGCAAGACGGTCGGTGCCGGTGTGGTTGCAAAGATCATTGCTTAATCTTAAAAACGAAGGGGTATAGCTCAATTGGCAGAGCGTCGGTCTCCAAAACCGAAGGTTGTAGGTTCGATTCCTACTGCCCCTGCCACCTGGATGACCCGGTAAGGTGGCAAACAGCCCGCTATGCAAATAGCGGGCTTTAGCGTCTAAATGGCGCTTGAATATTGATTCGCAGATAGAACGCAATTGAGTTTATAGAAGATGGCAACACCACAAGTTCAAACCGTCAGTACGTCAGGCGACAAGGCCAAGCTCGGCGCCGCAGTGGCGCTGGCGGTCGGCGCGTTCGCAGCGTTCTACCTGTTGAGCAAGCAGGGGCAGATAGCTCAGTGGGGTGCCTTGATTCTGGGTTTGGCCGCGGCT
The DNA here is from genome assembly GCA_031360805.1 of Rhodoferax sp. Taxonomy (GTDB): domain Bacteria; phylum Pseudomonadota; class Gammaproteobacteria; order Burkholderiales; family Burkholderiaceae_C; genus JANYCG01. The sequence continues at coordinate 10,079 of JANMCB010000542.1, read as the reverse complement.
GTGGTTGTGTTTTTTACCTCGGAGCCAGGCAAGGAGCTTTTTGCGTTTGGCCGTGATGCGTGGCGTGAAGTCAGGAAAGTTGTGTGGCCAGCCCGCAAGGAGGCCATTCAGATGACGGCCTATGTGTTTGCATTTGTGTTCATCATGGCATTGTTTCTGTGGTTGACGGACAAGACGCTGGAGTGGGTGTTCTACGACTTGATTCTGGGATGGAAAAAGTAATGACTGATGTGACAGACAATCCACTGGCAGAAGTGCTGGAGCCGCAAGGCGTCTCGCCTGTTGCGGTGCTGCCACCGGTGAATCCGGACTTGCGCTGGTATGTTGTGCATGCCTACTCGGGCATGGAAAAGGCGGTCGAGCGCAATATTGTCGAGCGCATCAATCGCGCCGGCATGCAGGGAAAGTTTGGGCGCATTCTGGTTCCCATGGAGGAAGTGGTCGAGATCAAGAATGGTCAGAAAAAGACCACTGAACGCAAGTTTTTCCCAGGTTACGTCCTGGTTGAAATGATCATGGACGACGACACCTGGCATCTGGTCAAGCACACCAACAAGGTCACCGGCTTCGTGGGCGGTGCCAAGAACCGTCCGTCGCCGATATCCGAGGCTGAGGTCATGAAGATCGTCAACCAGATGCAGGAAGGCACCGAAAAGCCCCGCCACAAGGTCGAATTCATTGTTGGTGAATATGTGCGCGTCAAGGATGGTCCGTTTACAGATTTCAATGGCACCGTTGAGGACGTCAACTACGAAAAGAGCAAAGTCCGCGTGTCGGTCACTATTTTTGGCCGCGCGACGCCAGTTGAACTGGAGTTCTCTCAAATCGAGAAAACCTAGCAGAGCAGACCCAATGCATCGGGTTCAACCGGCAAATTGCCATTGACGCCTTCTGCAGGGTCTCAAGATTTCGCATCTTCCGACTCAATGCGAATGTCAGAAAAGAGTCGTTAACCCCGGGAAGCCAGGGCCTGCAAATCAGTGCGGCGCTTTGGCGTTATGACCCGCAAGGAGTAAAACATGGCGAAGAAAATTGTCGGTTTTGTCAAGCTGCAAGTGCCAGCTGGAAAAGCCAACCCGTCCCCCCCGATTGGTCCCGCATTGGGCCAGCGTGGTTTGAACATCATGGAGTTCTGCAAGGCATTCAATGCGCAGACGCAAGGTGTAGAGCCCGGCCTGCCGTTGCCTGTTGTCATCACGGCATTCGCAGACAAGAGCTTCACTTTCATCATCAAGTCGCCGCCATCGTCGATTTTGATCAAGAAAGCCGCCAAGATCGACAAAGGATCCCCGAGGCCGCACATGGACAAAGTTGGCAAAGTCACCCGGGCCCAGCTCGAAGAGATTGCAAAAACCAAAATGAAGGACCTCACTGCCGCCGACATGGATGCAGCCGTCCGTACCATCGCTGGCTCTGCCCGCTCGATGGGTGTGAATGTGGAGGGTGTTTAACATGACGCAATTCACCAAGAAACAAAAAGCGTTTGCCGGAAAAGTGGACAGCAACAAGCTGTATCCGCTTGCGGATGCGTTAGGAATTGTCAAAGAATGCGCGACTGCCAAGTTTGACGAATCGATCGACGTCGCTGTCCAGCTGGGTATTGACGCCAAGAAATCAGACCAGGTCGTGCGCGGCGCCGTCGTGCTGCCTAACGGCACCGGCAAAACCAAACGCGTTGCCGTGTTTGCCCAAGGCGCCAAGGCTGAGGAAGCCCGCGCGGCTGGTGCGGACATCGTTGGCATGGATGATTTGGCTGCGATGGTCAAAGCAGGTGACATGCCCTTCGACATCGTGATTGCTGCACCAGATGCAATGCGCGTGGTTGGCACGCTCGGTCAAATCCTCGGACCCCGCGGTTTGATGCCAAATCCGAAGGTTGGCACTGTCACGCCAGATGTGGCAACAGCGGTCAAGAACGCCAAGGCAGGCCAAGTGCAGTTTCGTGTCGACAAAGCCGGCATCGTCCATTCCACGATTGGTCGTCGTTCGTTTGATGCAGCCAAGCTGCAAGGCAACCTGGTTGCCTTGATAGACGCTTTGACCAAGGCCAAACCAGCAGCCAGCAAGGGTGTTTATTTGCGCAAGATTGCAGTGTCGAGCACGATGGGCGTGGGCGTGCGGGTGGACACGCAAACTCTGGCCGCACAAGCTGGCGCGTGATGTAAAGAATTCCGGCCGTCCGAAAGGATGGCCTGATGTGGTGGGCTGGACACTCTGGAAAGAGTAGCCAGGCCATCCGAGACCGTTGGTGTGCAGACGCGTGTCAAAACGGGTTTGCACTTAATCAAAGTTGTCTGGGGTGCCCAGCGGCCAAACCAACGCAGATGGCGATCCCGCCCTGCAAGGAATATTGATTTCCTGAATAGGTTGATCGCTGCAATATGGCGTGTTCGAAGGTTGTTAATTGAAAAATTTGACCCGACAGCACATTTAAAAGGAGTAGACCTTGAGTCTTAATCGCAGTGAGAAAGAAGCGGTCATTACCGATGTGACCAGCCTCGCCGCAAAAGCTCAAACGCTCGTGATGGCGGAGTACCGTGGCATCACGGTCGCTGACATGACCAGATTGCGCTCAACAGCGCGCAGCAATGGTGTGAGTCTGAGCGTGTTGAAAAACACCCTGGCGCGCCGTTCTGTAGCGGGTAGCGGGTTTGCCGTTGTGTCCGACCTGATGACTGGACCGCTGATCTATGGCTTTTCTGTCGATGCTGTGGCCGCCGCGAAAGTGGTTGCCGAGTTCGCAAAAACCAATGACAAGTTGGTGATTCGCGGCGGAGCATATGGCGGCAAGGCCCTGGACGTCAATGGCGTTAAACAGTTGGCAAGCATTCCTCCGAAAGAGGTTTTGCTGGCGCAGCTGGTGGGCTTGATGCAGTCTCCTATTTCGCGTACAGCCCGCGTGCTGGCCGCGATTGCGGAGAAAAAAGGCGCTGGCGCGGCCGTCGAAGTGGTCGCCGAGGCATCGGCCGGTGCGCCGGTCGAAACAGCCGCGGCCTGACGGCCAGCAGCTCTTTGTAATCAATATATTTAGGAAATCAAAATGGCATTCGATAAAGACGCATTTTTGACCGCGCTTGACAGCATGACGGTCATGGAACTCAACGATCTGGTTAAGGCAATCGAAGAGAAGTTTGGTGTGAGCGCTGCGGCGATGTCCGCTCCTGCCGCTGGCGGCGGTGCAGCTGCTGCCGTAGCCGAAGAGAAGACCGAGTTCAATGTGGTGCTGCTTGAGGCTGGCGCAAACAAGGTTCAGGTTATCAAGGCTGTGCGCGAGATCACGGGTCTTGGCTTGAAAGAAGCCAAGGATCTGGTGGACGGCGCTCCAAAGAACGTCAAGGAAGGCATTGCCAAGGCTGACGCTGAAGCAGCCATGAAGAAGTTGGCTGATGCCGGCGCGAAGGTTGAGCTCAAGTAATTGAGTTTCTTCAAAAGGCTGGAGTGCTCTGAATAGAGCCTCCAGCCTTTAGTGCTTCTAGACGAAGCAAGCAAGGCTTCGAGAGAACACTGAAAAACGTACCAGCAGCGCGTTTTTCAGTGTCTTCTGCCCCGACTGTAGAAGACGCCTTGGTTCGGGTTGCGCGCAATGCGCAATCGTCCGCCAATGATTGGTAGTGGCCAATCACCAAGAAGTTCCTCAGGATTCATATGTCATTGCCCGGAGATCTCATGGCCTACACCTATACAGAACGCAAGCGCATCCGCAAAAACTTCGGAAACCGCGACAGCGTGCTTGAAATCCCCTACTTGCTGCAAATGCAGAAGGACGCCTACACGGCATTCCTGCAAGCAGACAGTGCGCCCAAAAAACGCACCGTGGAAGGTTTGCAAGCAGCTTTTGAAGCCGCGTTTCCTATTGTCTCGCACAATGGATTTGTCGAAATGAAGTACCTCGAGTACAACCTCGCCAAACCGGCTTTCGATGTCCGTGAATGCCAGACCCGCGGGCTGACATTCGCATCTGCCGTGCGTGCCAAGGTTCAATTGATCATTTACGACCGCGAGTCGTCCACGTCACAGAACAAAGTCGTCAAGGAAGTCAAGGAGCAAGAGGTCTACATGGGCGAGGTGCCCCTGATGACGACTAAAGGCTCGTTCATCATCAACGGTACCGAGCGCGTGATTGTTTCGCAGTTGCACCGCTCGCCTGGTGTCTTCTTCGAGCACGACAAGGGCAAAACCCATAGCTCCGGGAAGCTTTTGTTCTCAGCCCGCATCATTCCCTATCGCGGCTCCTGGCTCGACTTTGAGTTTGATCCGAAAGACATTCTGTACTTCCGCGTGGATCGCCGCCGTAAGATGCCAGTCACGATTCTGCTCAAGGCCATTGGCTTGAACCATGAGTCAATTTTGGCGAACTTCTTTGTCAATGACAACTTCAGGCTGATGGACAGCGGAGCCCAGATGGAGTTTGTGGCAGAACGCCTGCGCGGCGAAGTTGCCCGCTTTGACATCACTGACAAGAGCGGCAAAGTTGTGGTCGCCAAAGACAAACGCGTCACCGCCCGTCACACCCGTGAACTGGAGCAGACCCAAACCACACACATCAGCGTGCCGGAAGACTTTTTGGTAGGTCGCGTTGTTGCGCGCAACATTGTCGATGCCGAAACAGGCGAGATCATTGCGAAGGCCAACGAAGAACTGACCGAAGCGCTGCTTAAAAAGCTGCGCACTGCAGGTGTTCAGGAGCTTGCCAGCATTTATACCAACGAACTTGATCAGGGCGCGTACATATCGCAAACGCTACGCAGTGATGAAACGGTGGATGAGTTTGCTGCACGGGTTGCAATCTACCGGATGATGCGCCCTGGGGAGCCGCCCACAGAGGATGCGGTTCAGGCACTTTTCCAGCGCTTGTTCTACAACCCGGACACCTATGATCTTTCCCGCGTGGGGCGCATGAAGTTCAACGCCAAAATGGGACGTGCTGATTCGACGGGTCCCATGGTGCTCGCCAACGAGGATATCTTGTCGGTTGTGAAGATTCTGGTCGATCTGCGCAATGGTCGTGGTGAGGTCGACGACATTGATCACCTTGGCAACCGGCGCGTTCGTTGCGTTGGAGAGCTGGCTGAAAACCAGTACCGCACCGGCTTGGCCCGGATCGAAAAGGCGGTGAAAGAGCGCCTGGGGCAAGCAGAGCAGGAGCCCCTGATGCCTCACGACCTGATCAACAGCAAGCCTATTTCAGCGGCGTTGAAAGAGTTCTTTGGTGCTTCGCAGCTGTCACAGTTCATGGACCAGACCAATCCGCTGTCTGAAATCACCCACAAGCGACGGGTCTCAGCCCTTGGCCCTGGCGGTCTGACTCGGGAGCGTGCTGGCTTTGAGGTGCGCGACGTTCACGTGACGCATTACGGTCGGGTTTGCCCAATTGAAACGCCTGAAGGCCCCAACATTGGCCTGATCAACTCGTTGGCTCTGTATGCCCGCCTGAATGAGTATGGCTTCATTGAGACGCCGTATCGGAGGGTTGCGGAGAGCAAAGTTACCAATCAGATCGACTATCTGTCGGCGATCGAAGAAGGTAAGTATGTGATTGCACAGGCCAATGCAGCCCTGGACAAGGACCACAAGCTGACTGGCGATCTGGTGTCTGCCCGTGAAAAAGGCGAGTCGATCCTGGTAAGCGCTGAGCGCGTGCAATACATGGATGTCTCCCCGGCACAGATCGTGTCGGTGGCAGCATCACTGGTTCCCTTCCTGGAGCATGACGATGCGAATCGCGCCTTGATGGGCGCTAACATGCAACGCCAGGCAGTCCCGGTGTTGCGTCCTGAAAAAGCCTTTGTCGGCACCGGTATCGAGCGGGTTTCTGCGGTTGATTCTGGCACAGTCGTCACTGCAACCCGCGGCGGGCTTGTCGATTACGTTGATGCAACCCGTGTCGTCATTCGCGTGAATGACGCAGAAGCACAGGCAGGCGAAGTGGGTGTCGACATCTACAACCTTATCAAGTACCAGCGCTCCAACCAGAACACAAATATCCACCAGCGGCCAATCGTCAAAAAAGGCGACAAACTGGCCAAGGGCGACGTCATTGCCGATGGTGCTTCCACCGACCTGGGCGAATTGGCGTTGGGTCAGAACATGCTTGTGGCGTTCATGCCCTGGAACGGCTACAACTTCGAAGACTCGATTTTGATCAGCGAGCGCGTTGTGGCGGAGGACCGTTATACGTCGATCCATATTGAAGAGCTGGTCGTCATGGCCCGCGATACCAAGCTTGGATCGGAAGAGATCACGCGCGACATTCCAAACCTGAGTGAGCAACAGCTCAACCGTCTGGATGAATCCGGCATCATATATGTCGGAGCCGAGGTGCAGCCGGGCGACACACTGGTTGGAAAAGTCACGCCCAAAGGCGAGACAACGCTGACGCCGGAAGAAAAGCTCCTGCGAGCTATTTTTGGCGAGAAAGCCAGTGACGTCAAGGATACGTCGCTGCGGGTTGATCAGGGTTCGCAAGGTACTGTGATCGATGTTCAGGTGTTCACCCGCGAGGGCATCACGCGTGACCGTCGCGCCCAGCAGATCATTGATGATGAGCTAAAGCGCTTCCGCCTGGATTTGAACGATCAGTTGCGCATTGTGGAAGCCGACGCCTTCGACCGTATCGAGAAATTGCTGGTCGGCAAAGCAGCGAACGGTGGGCCGAACAAATTGCCAAAAGGAACCAAAGTCGACAAAGCCTATTTGGCATCCGTCGAAAAGTTTCACTGGTTTGACATTCGACCCGCTGAGGATGATGTTGCCGCTCAGTTGGACAGCATCAAGAATTCGCTCGAGCAAACCCGGCACAGCTTCGATCTTGCTTTCGAAGAAAAGCGCAAGAAGCTGACTCAGGGTGACGAGTTGCCGGCGGGTGTATTGAAAATGGTAAAGGTTTACCTCGCGGTCAAGCGGCGCCTGCAGCCGGGGGACAAAATGGCCGGACGCCATGGAAACAAGGGTGTTGTGTCCAAAATCGTGCCGGTCGAAGATATGCCTTACATGGCTGACGGAACACCTTGCGACATTGTTCTGAACCCACTGGGCGTGCCTTCACGGATGAACGTGGGTCAAGTGCTGGAAGTGCATTTGGGTTGGGCCGCGAAGGGAATTGGCATGCGGATCGGAGAAATGCTGCAGGCTGAGTCCAAGTTGGCTGAGCTGCGCAAATTCCTGGAATCCCTCTACAACGGCTCCGGGCGCAAGGAAGACCTCAGCAAGCTGAACGACAATGATCTGCTTGAAATGGCGGTGAACCTGTCCAAGGGCGCAACATTTGCAACACCGGTGTTTGACGGTGCGTCCGAAGAAGAAATTCGCGGCATGCTCAGGCTCGCCTACCCGGATGACGTCGCGGCTGCCAAGGGACTCACCGCGACGCGCACACAGGCCAACCTGTTTGACGGCCGCAGCGGCGACGCTTTTGAGCGCCCCACCACGATTGGCTATATGCATGTGCTCAAGCTCCATCACCTGGTGGACGACAAGATGCACGCGCGCTCGACCGGGCCATACAGCCTGGTGACTCAGCAACCCCTGGGTGGCAAGGCGCAATTCGGCGGACAGCGCTTCGGCGAAATGGAAGTCTGGGCGCTGGAGGCCTACGGCGCTGCCTACACCTTGCAGGAGATGCTTACCGTCAAGTCGGACGACGTACAGGGACGCACCAAGGTGTACGAAAACATCGTGAAGGGCGAACACGCTATTGAAGCCGGCATGCCGGAGTCGTTCAACGTGCTGGTCAAGGAAATTCGCTCGCTCGGTATTGATATCGAGCTGGAACGCGGCTGATAGCAGAAACGAAAAGGATTACACATGAAATCATTACTCGACCTGTTCAAGCAATTCACGCCCGATGAGCATTTCAATGCCATCAAAATCGGCATGGCCTCTCCCGAGAAGATCCGCTCGTGGTCTTTCGGTGAGGTGAAGAAACCTGAAACCATCAACTACCGCACCTTCAAGCCTGAGCGCGATGGTCTTTTCTGCGCCAAGATCTTTGGGCCGATCAAGGACTATGAATGCCTCTGCGGCAAGTACAAGCGCCTCAAGCATCGCGGCGTCATCTGTGAGAAATGCGGCGTAGAAGTCACCCAGACCAAAGTTCGTCGCGACCGCATGGGCCACATCGATTTGGCGGCACCTTGCGCACACATCTGGTTCCTGAAGTCACTGCCAAGCCGCTTGGGCCTGGTGCTGGACATGACGCTGCGCGACATTGAGCGCGTGCTTTACTTTGAAGCTTATGTGGTGACCGACCCCGGCATGACCCCGCTGAAGAAATACAGCATCATGACCGAAGATGACTACGACGCCAAGTTCAAGGAATACGGCGACGAGTTCCAGGCCAAGATGGGCGCCGAAGGCATCAAGGACTTGCTGCAGAGCATTGACATTGATGGTTCCATCGAAAAGCTGCGCAATGACCTGACGGGATCTGAGCTCAAGATCAAGAAAAACGCCAAGCGCCTCAAAGTACTTGAAGCGTTTAAAAAGTCAGGCATCAAGCCCGACTGGATGGTGCTCGAAGTGTTGCCAGTCTTGCCGCCCGATTTGCGCCCGCTCGTTCCTCTGGACGGTGGCCGTTTCGCCACTTCTGACCTGAACGATTTGTACCGCCGCGTCATTAACCGCAACAGCCGCTTGCGCCGTTTGCTGGAATTGAAAGCGCCAGAAATCATTGCCCGCAATGAAAAGCGCATGTTGCAGGAAGCCGTTGACTCGTTGCTTGACAACGGTCGTCGTGGCAAGGCAATGACAGGTGCGAACAAGCGCGCCTTGAAGTCCCTGGCAGACATGATCAAGGGCAAGAGCGGTCGTTTCCGTCAGAACTTGCTGGGCAAACGCGTTGACTACTCGGGTCGGTCAGTGATCGTGGTGGGTCCAACGCTCAAACTGCATCAATGTGGTTTGCCAAAACTGATGGCCCTTGAGTTGTTCAAGCCATTCATCTTCTCGCGCCTCGAAGCCATGGGCATTGCGACGACCATCAAGGCCGCCAAAAAGGAAGTTGAATCCGGCACGCCCGTCGTGTGGGACATTCTGGAAGAGGTCATCAAAGAGCATCCGGTCATGCTCAACCGGGCACCAACACTGCACCGCCTGGGCATTCAGGCCTTTGAGCCCATCCTGATTGAGGGCAAGGCGATTCAGCTTCACCCTCTGGTCTGCGCTGCATTCAATGCTGACTTTGACGGTGACCAGATGGCTGTTCACGTGCCGTTGTCGGTGGAGGCGCAAATGGAATGCCGCACTTTGATGCTGGCGTCCAACAATGTGCTGTTCCCATCCAATGGCGAGCCGTCCATTGTGCCGTCCCAGGACGTTGTGCTGGGACTGTATTACACAACCAGGGAACGCATCAACGGCAAGGGCGAAGGTCTGATTTTTGCCGACACCGGGGAAGTTCAACGCGCCTTTGACGCCAATGAAGTCGAGCTGAATTCGCGCATCAACGTGCGCCTTACTGAATATACAAAAGACAAGGAAACCGGCGAATTTGTACCGTCCACCAAGCTCTGGGAAACCACAGCGGGGCGCGCACTGTTGTCGGAAATCCTGCCTAAGGGACTGCCGTTCTCCAACCTTAACAAGGCGTTGAAGAAGAAAGAGATCTCAAAGCTCATCAACGTGTCTTTCCGCAAGTGCGGGTTGAAAGAGACGGTCGTCTTTGCTGACAAGCTTCTGCAGGCAGGTTTCCGTCTGGCCACCAAAGCAGGCATCTCGATCTGCATTGACGACATGCTGGTGCCACAGGAAAAGCACGGCATCATTGCACGCGCCCAAAAGGAGGTTAAGGAAATCGAACAGCAGTATGTCTCGGGGCTTGTCACGGCCGGTGAACGGTACAACAAAGTCGTGGACATCTGGGGCAAGTCGGGCGACGAAGTCTCCAAGGTGATGATGGCCGGGTTGTCAAAGGAAATGGTCACCGACCGCCACGGAAAACAGGTACAGCAGGAGTCCTTCAACTCCATCTACATGATGGCCGACTCGGGCGCACGCGGCTCCGCCGCACAGATCCGCCAGGTGGCTGGCATGCGTGGCCTGATGGCCAAGCCTGACGGCTCGATCATTGAGACTCCCATCAC
>JANMCB010000265.1:0-16151 GCA_031360805.1 Rhodoferax sp. | reverse complement strand
GCTTTCTCGCGTTACTCGTTCCTGGGTGACAAGCATGTTTTCTTCTGGCTGCTGACCAACCGCATGACGCCGCCCGCCGTGTTTTTGCTGCCGTTCTTCCAGCTCTACACCAATGTCGGGCTGATGGATACGCACATCGCCGTGGCATTGGCGCACCTGCTGTTCAACGTGCCGCTGGCGGTGTGGATTCTGGAAGGCTTCATGAGCGGCATCCCGCGCGAGATTGACGAAACGGCCTACATCGACGGTTACAGCTTTCCGCGTTTCTTTTTGACGATCTTCATCCCGTTGATAAAAGCTGGCGTGGGCGTGGCGGCGTTCTTCTGCTTCATGTTCAGCTGGGTCGAGCTGTTGATGGCGCGTACGCTCACCAGCGTGGATGCCAAACCGATTGTTGCCGTGATGACGCGTACCGTGTCTGCGTCAGGCATGGACTGGGGTGTGCTGGCGGCGGCCGGCGTGTTGACCATCGTGCCCGGTGCCATAGTGATCTGGTTTGTGCGCAATTACATTGCCAAGGGCTTTGCCATGGGTCGCGTATGAGGAGAAATTCTGATGTTTGAGTGGATGGCCTGGACGATGCCGGTCGCGGTGTTTTTTGTCAGTATTGTGCTGATGCTTTTCACCATGACGGTGTGGGAAATCAAATCGCCCACCGTGCTGCGAAAGGGATTTTTGCCGATTGAAACAACGCGGGGTGATCGCCTTTTTATCGGACTGCTGAGCGCGGCGTACACCAACCTGGCCTTTGTGGCGGTCAGTGAAAAGATGATCGCCTGGTTTGGGCTGGAGCAGGAGCCGTCCATCTGGATCAGTTTTGGGGCATCGATGCTGCTGCTGGCGCTGATCATGCACAAAGGCTGAATCAGTTTAATCAGTAATATATCAAATATATAGCACGTTACGCATATTATTCGAGGGCTAGCGCACTATTTTATTCGTAAATTGACGGCTTTTGCGTCCTCGGACATTAAATATTAACTTGCAAGTTAATTTTAGTCATTTTTGCCTTTCAAAGAGCCTCCGGCAACCACTTCCCAGCCGGAACGCTTTCATTTCAATGGGAAGATTATTTGAGGATACAGACATGAAACTGCGCTTAAATTCCGTGGCCTTTGCCGCCGCTGCCTTGGCCCTGGGCCAAAGCGCGTGGGCCGATGAAGCTGCGGCCAAAAAATGGATCGATGCCGAGTTCCAGCCTTCCACCCTGTCGAAGGATAAACAGGCCACCGAAATGAAGTGGTTCATCGACGCGGCCAAAAAGCTCAAAGCCAAAGGCATCAAAGAGATTTCGGTCGTGTCCGAGACCATCACCACGCACGAGTACGAATCGAAAACGCTGGCCAAGGCGTTTGAGGAAATCACGGGCATCAAGGTCAAGCATGACATCATCCAGGAGGGGGATGTTGTGGAGAAATTGCAAACCTCGATGCAGTCCGGCAAGAGCATTTACGACGGCTGGATTTCGGACTCTGACCTGATCGGCACGCACTACCGCTACGGCAAGATTCTTGCGCTGTCTGACTACATGGCGGGCAAAGGCAAAGAATTCACCAATCCGGGTCTTGACATCAAAGACTTCATTGGCACGAGCTTCACCACAGCGCCAGACGGCAAGCTGTACCAACTGCCTGACCAGCAGTTCGCCAACCTTTATTGGTTCCGCGCTGACCTGTTTGCGCGCCAGGACTTGAAGGATAAATTCAAGGCGAAGTACGGCTATGACCTGGGCGTGCCGCTGAACTGGTCTGCCTACGAAGACATTGCTGCGTTTTTCAGTGAGGATGTCAAAACCATTGATGGCAAGCCCATCTATGGCCACATGGACTACGGCAAAAAGGATCCATCTTTGGGCTGGCGTTTTACTGATGCATGGCTATCGATGGCCGGCACGGCAGACATTGGTATCCCCAACGGGATGCCAGTGGACGAGTGGGGTATCCGCGTTGCAGCTGACAAGTGCACACCCGTGGGTGCGTCCGTGTCGCGCGGCGGAGCTACGAATTCACCAGCGGCCGTTTACGCGCTTACCAAGTACGTGGACTGGATGAAGAAATATGCACCCAAAGAAGCATCGGGCATGACGTTTGGTGAAGCTGGCCCCGTGCCCGCTCAAGGCCAAATCGCGCAGCAAATTTTCTGGTACACCGCTTTCACAGCCGACATGGTCAAGCCTGGCCTGCCGGTGGTGAATGCCGATGGCACGCCGAAATGGCGCATGGCACCTGGCCCCAACGGCCCATATTGGAAGCAAGGCATGCAAAACGGCTACCAGGACGTGGGGTCATGGACTTTCTTCAAAGACCATGATGCCAACAAGACTGCGGCGGCTTGGCTGTATGCCCAGTTCGTGACGTCCAAGACGGTGTCTGCCAAAAAATCTGCGGTGGGCTTGACATTCATTCGTGAAAGCGACATTCAGCACGAGTACTTTACTCAGAATGCCACCAAATTGGGGGGGCTCGTGGAGTTCTACCGCAGTCCCGCGCGCATCGCCTGGACACCGACAGGCAACAACGTGCCAGATTACCCCAAGCTGGCTCAGCTCTGGTGGAAGAACGTGGCGGTCGCAGTAACGGGTGAGAAAACGCCGCAAGCTGCGATGGACAATCTTGCCGAGGAGATGGACCAGGTTATGGGTCGCCTTGAACGCGCAGGCATGGCGCATTGCGCACCCAAGTTGAACAAGAAAGAAGACCCCAACAAGTGGCTCAGCGACAAAAACGCACCTTGGAAAAAGCTGGCGAATGAGAAGCCAAAGGGTGAAACCATTGACTATGACAAGTTGCTGGGTGCCTGGAAGGCTGGCAAGGTTCGTTAAGGCCTAATGATTCGGTGTTCAATGCGGTCAACCGGGTGGGTCGAATCGCCCATCCGGTTTCCTTGAATTATTTGTGGATTGGCACCATGCCTTCATCTGAGCATTTCGCCCAACCCTTGTTGACTTCGCGACGCGACTTAATCGCTGCATTGAAAGTGCCGCGTGCCTACGACATTGCCATCGTCGGTGGCGGTGCCACCGGCCTGGGTGTGGCGCTGGATGCCGCAGCGCGAGGTTTCAGCGTGGTGTTGGTGGAGTCGCATGACTTCGCCAAAGGCACCTCATCGCGTGCCACGAAGCTGGTACACGGCGGTGTGCGCTACTTGGCACAAGGCAATATTTCTCTGGTGCGTGAGGCGTTGCACGAGCGCACCACGCTGTTGAACAACGCGCCGCATCTGGCGCAGCCCTTGCCCTTCATCATGCCCTCATATCAATGGTGGGAAACATCGTTTTACGGCCTGGGCTTGAAGATGTATGACGCCTTGGCGGGCAAGTCGGGCTTGGGGAAGACCGAATTTCTGAATCGCGAAGAAACCCTGCAAAACTTGCCAACTGCCCAGCCGAACGGCTTGAAGGGTGGCGTCAAGTACTGGGATGGGCAGTTCAACGATGCCAGGTTGGCGCTGACGCTGGCACGAACGGCGGCCAGCCGTGGCGCTTTGCTGGTCAATTACTGCAAGGCGGTGGATTTGCTTTTTGACGGCGGGAAGGTCGCCGGGATTCTGTGCGAGGATGCGGAAACGGGTGAGAAGATCAAATTGCAATCACGCTGCGTGATCAACGCCACCGGGGTCTGGGTCGATGAATTGCGTCAAAAGGACGGCGCAGCGAATCCCAATGACGGCCGTCGACCAACCAAGGCCATGGTCGCGCCCAGTCAGGGCGTTCACCTGGTGGTGGACCGAGAATTTCTGCAGGCCAATGTGGGCTTGATGGTTCCTAAAACGGGAGATGGCCGCGTGCTGTTTGCCGTGCCCTGGCTGGGCAAAGTCATCCTGGGTACCACAGACACGCCACGCGACAATCTGGCGCGCGAACCAGAGCCGTTCAAGGAAGAAGTCGACTTCATCCTGAACGAATCGGGGCGTTATTTGCGGCGAGCACCGTTGCGCGTCGATGTCAAAAGTGTGTGGGTTGGGCTGCGCCCTCTGGTCAAACCGCAAGGAGACGATGGCGACAACACAAAGGGCTTGAGCCGGGAGCACACGATTCTGGTCAGCCGCAGCGGGCTGGTGACAGTGACCGGCGGCAAGTGGACGACTTACCGCGCCATGGCTCAAGATGTGCTGGAAAAGTGCTTTGACAAGGCGCTTTTGCGGCGCTCAGGAGCAGGTGTCACCGAGCACTTGACGCTGTTGGGTGGTCAAGCCGTGGCCGGGGGGTGGCGTTCAATTTGTGAGCCGCCCGGGCTGCATTCTTACGGAACAGAATCTGTGTCAGTGCAGGCGATGCCAGGGGCCGACGTCGAGTTGACCTCTGGCTTGACAGAGGCCATGGTTCGATTTGCGGCAAGATTTGAGTATGCCCGCACAGTGGAGGACGTGCTTGCTCGGCGCTCCCGCATACTTTTCCTGGACGCAAGACTGGCCAAAAACCTCGCCAAAAAAGTTGGCGCCCTCTTGCGCGAGGAGACCAACGTCGACCCGCAGGTTGCCGCTTTTTCAGTGCTTTGCGACAAATATTTGCAAATGCCGACGTAAAGTTATTGCAACCCCTCTATTTCTAAGGCATAATCGAGGGCTTCGCTTGAAAAAGCAAAAGAATCTGTCGAATCTGCCCAATTGAAAGCACTGTGAATGGTTCACGTTGCGGACAGCGGGCCCAAGACTGACTGTGGGTTCACAAAGGCAATTAAGTCTTTGCGGCCAAACGGTGCAAGTTGGGAAAAATTGAAATGATCCAAACTGAATCTAGACTGGAAGTTGCCGACAATACCGGCGCCAAATCCGTTCTTTGCATCAAGGTGCTGGGCGGATCCAAGCGTCGCTATGCAAGTGTCGGTGATGTTATCAAGGTAAGCATCAAGGAAGCTGCTCCGCGTGGTCGCGTAAAAAAAGGCGAAATCTACAGCGCAGTAGTGGTTCGCACTGCCAAGGGCATCCGCCGCAGTGATGGCTCACTTGTCAAATTTGATGGCAACGCCGCTGTGTTGCTCAATGCCAAGCTCGAGCCGATCGGCACGCGCATCTTCGGGCCCGTTACGCGTGAATTGCGTACCGAGAAGTTCATGAAGATTGTGTCCCTGGCTCCTGAAGTCCTCTGAACGTCTCAATAAGGAAGAAAGCGATGAACAAGATTCGCAAAGGCGACGACGTCATTGTCCTGACGGGGCGTGACAAGGGCAAGCGCGGCAAAATTTCGCTGCGCAAGGATGACTTGCATGTAGTCGTCGAGGGCATCAACATGGTGAAAAAACACACCAAGCCCAACCCGCTGAAGGGTGCCGTGGGCGGCATCGTTGAAAAAACCATGCCCATTCACCAGTCCAACGTCGCCATTTTCAATGCGGCAACCGGCAAGGCGGATCGGGTGGGCATCAAGCTGTTGGCTGACGGCAAACGCGTTCGCGTTTACAAGTCCAGCGGTGAAGAAATCAAAGTGGCCTAAGGAGTAATATTTAATGGCACGACTCCAACAACACTATCGCGAAAAACTGGCGCCTGAGCTGATGGCCAAGTTTGGCTACACCTCGCCGATGCAGGTCCCCCGTCTTTCCAAAATCACCCTGAACATGGGTGTCAGTGAAGCGGTGGCTGACAAAAAGGTGATGGACAACGCTGTCGGCGACTTGACCAAGATCGCCGGCCAGAAACCTGTGGTGACCAAGTCCAAAAAGGCTATCGCTGGTTTCAAAATCCGCGAAGACCAGGCCATTGGCTGCATGGTCACGCTGCGCGGCGTGCAAATGTACGAATTCCTGGACCGTTTCGTCACCGTTGCCCTGCCCCGTGTGCGCGACTTCCGCGGCATTTCGGGTCGCTCGTTCGATGGCCGTGGCAACTACAACATCGGCGTCAAAGAGCAGATCATTTTTCCTGAAATTGAATACGACAAGGTTGACGCCCTGCGCGGACTCAATATCAGCATCACCACAACGGCCAAGACCGACGAGGAGTGCAAGGCACTGCTGGTTGGCTTCCGTTTCCCGTTCAAGAACTGAGGCGACCTGTGGCAAAAATGGCTTTAATCCAGCGCGAACTCAAGCGCGACAATTTGGTTGCAAAGTACGCGAAAAAACACGCGGAACTCAAAGGCATTGCCAATGATGCAAAACGCAGCGATGAAGAGCGCGCTCAAGCCCGTCTGGGCCTGCAAAAGCTGCCGCGCAACGCCAACCCAACACGCCAGCGCAACCGTTGTTTAATCACCGGCCGACCCCGTGGCACGTTCCAGCACTTTGGGCTGGCCCGCGCAAAAATTCGTGAAATGGCATTTGCCGGAGAGATTCCCGGCATCGTCAAGGCCAGCTGGTAAGCCGGCAAGACAAGTGGCAGGAGAAAAACTATGAGCATGAGTGATCCAATCGCCGACTTGCTGACACGCATTCGCAATGCGCAAATGGTGGCAAAAACCACTGTGTCGGTACCGTCATCCAAAGTAAAAGTTGCAATTGCCCAAGTGTTGAAGGACGAAGGCTACATCGACGGATTCAAAGTGAAAACCGAAGACGGCAAGGCTGAACTCGAAATCGCGCTGAAGTATTACGCAGGTCGACCCGTGATTGAGCGCATCGAGCGCGCCAGTCGCCCGGGACTGCGGGTTTACCGTGGCAGCAACGCCATTCCCCAAGTGCAAAACGGTTTGGGTGTGGCCATCGTCACTACGCCCAAAGGCGTAATGACTGATCGCAAAGCGCGAGCTACCGGTGTCGGTGGCGAAGTGCTCTGCTACGTCGCTTAACACTGCACAAGAGGAGTCAAATATGTCCCGTGTAGGAAAAATGCCTGTTGCCGTCCCCGCTGGTGTGGACGTGTCTATCAAGGAAGATCAAATCAGCGTGAAGGGTACTGGAGGCACGTTGTTCCTCACCCAGAATTCGCTGGTCAAAGTTGTTTGTGACGCAGGCAAGCTGAGTTTTGCGCCTGCTAACGACTCTCGTGAAGCCAACGCCATGAGTGGCACCATGCGCCAGCTGGTGAACAACATGGTGGTCGGTGTCACCAAAGGCTTTGAGAAGAAGCTGAATCTGGTCGGTGTGGGTTACAAAGCTCAAGCCCAGGGTGCCAAATTGAATCTGACGGTTGGCTATTCCCATCCTGTCAACAAGGACATGCCTGTCGGAATCACGGTTGCCACGCCCACCCCCACGGAAATCGTGATCAAGGGTGCGGATCGCCAACGTGTCGGCCAGGTCGCCGCCGAGATTCGTGCAATTCGTCCCCCTGAGCCCTACAAAGGCAAGGGCATCCGGTATTCGGACGAAAAAATCACGATCAAAGAAACCAAGAAGAAATAAGGAGCTGCAATATGTTGACCAAAAAAGAGCAGCGTCTTCGCAGGGCGCGTCAAACCCGGATTCGCATCGCCACCCAGGGTGTCGCGCGTCTTACCGTGAACCGTACCAACTTGCATATTTATGCAAGCGTCATCTCCGGCGACGGCGGCAAAGTGATCGCCACTGCGTCTACCGCAGAAGCTGATATTCGCAAGTCATTGGGTGGTTCTGGCAAGGGCGGCAATGTTGCTGCAGCCCAGGCTATTGGCAAGCGCCTGGCTGAAAAGGCAAAGGCGGCAGGGGTTGAGAAAGTAGCGTTTGATCGCTCGGGTTTTGCGTACCACGGCCGCGTCAAAGCGTTGGCTGATGCGGCACGTGAAGCAGGCTTGCAGTTCTAAGCAGATCGGAATAAGAAATGGCTAAAGTTCAAGCGAAGATGCAGGGCAAAGCAGAGGGTCCTGAAGACGGCATGCGCGAAAAGATGATCGCGATCAACCGGGTGACCAAAGTGGTCAAGGGCGGTCGAATCCTCGGTTTTGCAGCGTTGACTGTGGTTGGTGACGGTGATGGCCGAATTGGCATGGGCAAAGGCAAATCCAAGGAAGTGCCGGCAGCAGTGCAGAAAGCCATGGAAGAGGCCCGCCGCAACATGATCAAGGTGTCGTTGAAGAACGGCTCCATCCACCACAAGGTGATGGGTCATCATGGCGCCGCCAATGTGATGATGGCTCCAGCGCCCAAAGGCACTGGCATCATTGCGGGTGGTCCAATGCGCGCCGTATTCGAAGTGGTGGGAATCACGGACATCGTGGCCAAGAGCCATGGTTCAACCAACCCGTACAACATGGTTCGCGCAACGCTCGACGCACTGTCGATCGCGACCACCCCGGCAGAAGTCGCTGCAAAGCGCGGCAAGTCAGTTGAAGAGCTGTTTGTTTGACCGTGTAGGCAAATTGACTTGAAAGCAGGAGTTTAGAAATGACATCAGAACAAAAAGTCGCCGCTGCAAAAGTAACGGTTCAACTGGTTCGCAGCCCCATCGGTTGCCAGGAATCACACCGGGCCACTGTGCGTGGATTGGGACTTCGCAAAATTCGTAGCACCAGTGAGCTGGTCGATACGCCTGAAGTGCGCGGAATGATTAACAAGATCAGTTATCTGGTCAAAGTGCTGTAAAGCACAGGACAAAGAGGCAAAACGATGGAACTCAATGGCATTCAGCCGGCTGACGGCGCAAAACATTACAAACGCCGTGTTGGCCGTGGTATAGGCTCCGGCATTGGCAAAACGGCGGGCCGCGGACATAAGGGTCAGAAGTCACGTGCTGGCGGCTATCACAAAGTCGGCTTTGAAGGCGGACAAATGCCCCTGCAGCGCCGCTTGCCCAAGCGCGGTTTCAAATCGCATTTGCTGCAATTCAACGCCGAAGTAACCTTGGCTTCTCTGGAACTGCTGGGTGCAGTTGACATTGACCTGCTGACGCTCAAGCAGGCGGGTCTCGTGTCCGAGAAAGCCAAAGTGGTCAAAGTCATTAAAACTGGCGTGATCACTAAGGCCGTCAAGCTCAATGGTGTGGGCGCAACGGCAGGTGCCAAAGCGGCTATTGAAGCGGTTGGCGGCAGCGTTGCCTGACACCGATTTCACTTGCGTTTGAACTTGGACGAAACGAGATAACACGTGGCTACCAACGCGACTCAATTGGCAAAAACCGGCAAGTTCGGCGATCTGCGCCGTCGGCTGGTGTTTTTGCTGCTTGCCTTGGTGGTATATCGCATTGGTGCGCACATTCCGGTGCCCGGAATAGACCCAGCGCAGCTGCAACAGTTCTTCAAGGGTCAGCAAAGCGGCATCTTGGGGATGTTCAACGTTTTTTCGGGGGGGGCCTTGTCACGCTTCACGGTTTTTGCGCTTGGGATCATGCCGTACATTTCGGCGTCGATCATCATGCAATTGCTGACCTATGTGTTGCCGGCTTTTGAGCAGTTGAAGAAAGAGGGCGAGGCCGGTCGCCGGAAAATTACACAGTACACGCGCTATGGCACTTTGGGCTTGGCGCTGTTTCAGTCGATGGGCATTGCGATTGCGCTGGAGAGCTCTGCTGGCTTGGTGATTTCCCCTGGATTGGGGTTTCGCATCACGGCTATCTTCACACTCACGGCAGGAACCATGTTTCTGATGTGGCTGGGCGAGCAAATTACTGAACGAGGCTTGGGCAATGGTATTTCCATATTGATATTTGGAGGGATTGCCGCTGGGTTGCCAAATGCTTTGGGTGGCATGCTGGAGTTGGTTCGCACTGGGGCGATGAGCATCATCATTGCCTTGTTCATCGCCATTCTGGTGATACTGGTGGTCTATTTTGTGGTTTTTGTTGAGCGTGGTCAGCGCAAGATTCTGGTGAACTACGCAAGACGACAGGTTGGTAACAAGGTTTACGGCGGTCAATCGTCTCACCTGCCATTGAAGTTGAACATGGCTGGTGTGATTCCGCCAATTTTTGCGTCGAGCATTATTTTGTTGCCTGCGACTGTGGTGGGTTGGTTCAGCACCGGTGAGTCGATGCGATGGTTGAAAGATATAGCTGGTTCGTTAACGCCAGGCCAGCCGATTTACATCATGTTTTATACCGCAGCGATTGTGTTCTTCTGTTTTTTCTACACTGCCCTGGTATTCAACAGTCGTGAGACGGCGGACAATTTGAAAAAGAGTGGTGCGTTTATTCCGGGGATTCGTCCGGGAGACCAGACCGCTAAATACATTGACAAAATCTTGCTCCGATTGACTTTGGCTGGAGCCATTTACATCACGATGGTGTGTCTGCTGCCAGAGTTTTTGATCTTGAAATATAACGTGCCGTTTTACTTTGGCGGCACTTCGCTCCTGATCATTGTTGTTGTGACGATGGACTTCATGTCACAAGTACAGAACTACATGATGTCTCAGCAATATGAATCGTTGCTGAAAAAGGCGAACTTCAAGTCTTCTTGAAATTGCTCGCAGGGTTAATTGGACATGAATTTATCTGATCCTGGTTTTCGGGGCAGATGTTGGTTTATTAGGAGAATGAAATGAAGGTTTCGGCTTCGGTCAAGAAAATTTGCCGCAACTGCAAAATTATTCGGCGCAAGGGTGTTGTCCGCGTGATCTGTACTGATCCGCGTCACAAGCAGCGCCAGGGTTAATTGCAAAAGTTTTAGAGGACGAAAATGGCACGTATCGCTGGCATCAATATTCCGCCGCAACAACATTCCGAAATTGGCTTAACAGCAATTTTCGGTATTGGTCGCACCCGCGCTCGCAAAATCTGCGAAGCTTGTGGCATCGCTTACTCCAAGAAAGTCAAGGATTTGACAGACGGAGATCTGGAGAAAATTCGCGACCAGATTGCGCAATTCACCATCGAAGGTGACCTGCGTCGCGAAACCACAATGAACATCAAGCGATTGATGGACATTGGCTGCTACCGCGGGTTCCGCCATCGCCGTGGCTTGCCAATGCGTGGCCAGCGAACCCGCACAAACGCACGTACGCGCAAAGGCCCCCGCAAGGCGGCTGCGTCGTTGAAGAAATAACAGGGACTGAGAGACCAACATGGCAAAAGCTCCTACCAATACGGCTGCTCAGCGAGTCCGTAAAAAAGTCCGCAAAAATGTGGCGGACGGCGTGGCACACGTGCATGCTTCATTTAACAACACCATCATTACGATCACAGACCGGCAGGGGAATGCCCTGTCCTGGGCTTCGTCCGGTGGTCAAGGCTTCAAGGGCTCCCGAAAGTCCACTCCGTTTGCTGCTCAGGTAGCTTCCGAGGTGGCAGGTCGTGCAGCTGTTGAGCAGGGCATCAAGAACCTTGATGTTGAGATAAAGGGTCCAGGTCCAGGTCGTGAGTCTTCAGTACGCGCACTGGCAGCACTTGGCATCCGCATCAACATGATTGCTGATGTGACGCCGGTGCCGCACAACGGTTGCCGTCCTCAAAAGCGCAGACGGATCTAGTTGTCCGCAATCAGGTGCATTTGCACTTGGGTATTTTTTGCAGGCAATCGCTGGAAATTTTTTAACAAGCCCACCGCCATCGACTTTGGTTGATGGCTCCCGCAGCTCTCTGCGGCAGATGACATAAAGGAAGTTCAAGTGGCACGCTATCTAGGCCCCAAGGCCAAACTATCACGCCGTGAAGGCACAGACCTGTTTCTCAAGAGCGCTCGTCGTTCTATTGGTGACAAGGCAAAATTTGATTCTAAACCTGGCCAGCACGGCCGCACCTCCGGTGCGCGCACGTCTGACTACGGTTTGCAGCTGCGCGAGAAGCAAAAGGTCAAGCGAATGTACGGCGTGCTGGAGCGCCAGTTCCGACGCTATTTTGAAGAGGCTGATCGCCGCAAAGGCAACACGGGTGCGAATCTCTTGTTCCTGTTGGAGTCGCGTCTAGACAATGTGGTTTATCGCATGGGCTTTGGTTCAACCCGTGCCGAGGCCCGTCAGTTGGTATCTCACAAGGCGTTGACCGTAAACGGCCAGTCAGTGAATATTCCTTCTTACATGGTCAAGACGGGTGACATCGTTGCTGTACGGGACAAATCCAAAAAACAAAACCGGATTGTTGAAGCCTTGCAGTTGGCACAACAAGTTGGTATGCCGGCTTGGGTGGAGGTTAGCCTCGACAAGGCTGAAGGTGTTTTTAAGAAAGTACCTGACCGTGACCAGTTTGCGGCTGATATCAACGAATCCCTGATCGTCGAGTTGTACTCACGTTAATCAAGTTTCGTCTATTTAAAACGTCATAAATCCGAATTCGTTCCTGGCTTGCGGGGCACTGCAAATCAGGCGCTTCACCAGCCTTACCGGTGTAACGAGCCGGGGGTATTGAGAGGAAGTCTGCATGCAATCTAATCTGCTAAAACCAAAAGCAATCAATGTTGAGCAATTGAGCACTAACCGCGCCAAAGTTGCACTGGAGCCGTTTGAGCGGGGTTATGGACATACCTTGGGGAATGCCTTGCGTCGTGTCCTCCTGTCATCTATGCCTGGTTATGCGGCTACGGAGGTCACAATTGCCGGGGTTCTGCACGAGTATTCTTCAATCGACGGTGTTCAAGAAGACGTTGTCAATATCTTGTTGAATTTGAAGGGTGTAGTTTTCAAATTGCACAATCGCGAAGAAGTGACATTGAGTCTCAGAAATGATGGAGAAGGCGTTGTCACTGCCGCTGACATTCAAACACCGCATGACGTTGAAATCGTCAATCCAGAGCACATAATTGCCAATTTGTCCAGCGGCGGAAAGCTGGACATGCAAATTAAAGTTGAAAAAGGTCGGGGATATGTTCCTGGCACGATGCGTCGCCACAGTGACGACTCCACAAAGTCAATCGGAAGAATCGTACTGGATGCTTCCTTCTCACCAGTAAAGCGGGTAAGTTATACGGTTGAGAGTGCGCGTGTAGAGCAGCGCACTGATTTGGACAAGTTGGTTATTGAAATTGAAACAAATGGCGCCGTCTCTGCGGAAGACGCTGTACGCACTTCGGCCAAGATTCTTGTGGAGCAGTTGGCGGTGTTTGCGCAGCTAGAAGGCAGTGAGTTGCCGACCTTTGAGCCTCCAGCAAATCGTGGCAATACGCAGTTTGATCCGATTCTGTTGCGTCCGGTCGATGAGCTTGAGTTGACCGTTCGGTCTGCAAATTGCCTGAAGGCTGAGAATATTTATTACATTGGAGACCTCATTCAGCGAACCGAGAACGAGCTTCTCAAGACGCCAAACCTTGGTCGTAAATCGCTAAATGAGATAAAGGAAGTATTGGCTTCTAGAGGGCTGACTCTTGGAATGAAGTTGGAAGCATGGCCTCCAGTTGCGTTGGAAAAACGATAGATTTTGGTATCAAGCAGAAGTAGTGAATCTGCGCCTCGGGCAGTACCTGGTACGGCTGCCAATTAAAGAAAAATAGGAATTTGTTATGCGCCACGGACACGGATTACGGAAACTCAATCGCACCAGTGAGCACAGGCTTGCTATGCTGCGTAATATGATGAACTCCCTGATTGAGCATGAAGTCATTAAGACTACAGTGCCCAAAGCCAAGGAGCTTCGTCGTGTTGTAGAGCCAATGATTACCTTGGCAAAAGAAGCTACGCTTGCGAATCGGCGTCTGGCATTTGATCGCCTACGAAGTCGCGACAGTGTGACCAAGCTCTTCAATGACTTGGGCCAAAGATTCAAGCCGCGCCCCGGCGGCTACACACGAATTCTCAAGATCGGCTACAGGGTTGGTGACAACGCTCCTATGGCATTGGTTGAATTCGTTGATCGTGCAGTCGAGCCGGATGAAAAGTCGGCCGAGATTTGATACTCTGATTTTTGAAGTTTTAGCTGTCCAAATACTGCAGGCATCGCAGTCTTGTGATAGAATTCTTTTTGCCGCGCGATGGAGCAGCCTGGTAGCTCGTTGGGCTCATAACCCAAAGGTCGTAGGTTCAAATCCTACTCGCGCAACCAATTTTTCAATCGGGGTTTTACCCCGCCAGTTCAGGCACCGCGTTGCCTGAACCAGTCACTCTAGCTGACGGCACAGGCTAAGCTGGTTTGGCAGGTCCTTCCGACCTGACTTTGATGCAGGTCGGAATTCACCATATTTACCCGTCTCTATTTGATGTACTCGGAAATCACCTTCCATTTCCCGTCGGTGATTTGAGACAGGCGAGAGGCCTCACTGCCGAGTCGCTTGGTCGGTGAGAAGGTCGCAGGGGCACTGCCAAACATGTCTGTCGGAATGCTCATGGTGTCCATGGCCTTGATGAAACTTTCGGTGCTCAAACCTTTGCCCGCTTTGGTAGCGGCTTTGGCAAATGTGTCAACAATGGTGTAGCCATAGACCGAGAACACCGTTGGGTCCTCATTGAACTTGGTCTTGTATTTGGCAGCCCAGAACTGGATTGGCTTGGAGGCCTCATCAAGGTAGGGGTTTTGCACAGTCATGGTGGCATAAAGGCCGTTCATGGCGGGGCCGCCTAGCTTGTGGATCAGATCGGTGTAACCGGCACTGCTGGCCAGAAAGGTGGGGTTGTAACCCGATTTGCGCGCCGTTCCAATGGTGCCAATGGTTTCGCGAATGATCGTGCCCATCACAATAAGATCGCAACCCGAAGCCTGCATTTTGGAAACTTGTGAGGAGAAATCGGTGGCGCCGCGTTTGTAGGACGTTTTTTCGGCCAGTTCCATGTTGATGGTTTTCAAGCCGGCCTCAGCGCCACGAAGCACTTCCAGGCCAAAATCGTCGTCCTGGTAGATGGTGCAGACTTTCTTTGCAGCTTTGTCCTTGACCATTTTTGGTACTGCGTTGCGCATCTGGTCAAAGTAGGTGGCGGCAAATGAATACTTGAGTTTGTGGAAGGGCTCATACATTTCGCGCGCGGCCGTGATGGGGAAGAAGTTGATGACGTTTTTCTCAAACTGCACCGGCATCGCCGCCATATTTTGCGCCGTGCCAATGTGGCCAAGCATGATGAAGATCTTGTCCTGGTTCACCAGCTTTTGTGCGGCCAAAACCGCCTTTTTCGGGTCATAGGCCGCGTCTTCCACAATCAGCTTGAGCTTGCGCCCATTAATGCCGCCTTGCTCGTTGATCTCGTCCACCGCCAGCATCATGCCCAGGCGGGCCTGTTTGCCAAAACCGGCGATAGGGCCGGAAAGATCCTGAATCGAACCCAACGTAATTTCGGTGGCGCTGACACCCTGCGGTGCGGGGTTGCTTTGAGCCTGCGCCAGACTGGAAGCCAAGGCCATAGAGGCTAAAACCAGCGTGTATTTGAATTTCATCGTCAGTCTCCTTCAAAAGTTGAAAATCCGGCTCAGGCACGCGGCGGTTTGTCTTGTACCATCCGGCGCCCACTAAAGCGCCATTGTCCATTTTGTTTGCGTAAACTGTCTTCGTAGATACCCGTGAACGCAATTTGCGCACCTTTGGCGCCAGTACTCCACAACTGCAAATACGAGCGTGAGGTGGCACTTTCACCCTCAATTCGGGACGCGATATTGGTGGTGAAATGGCGCCCGCCCGGCATCTTGATGGCGTAGTTTTTCTCATAGCCATCGGCAAATTCCTTGATGGCAGTCTTGCCCACCAAGTATTTGCCGATGCCGTCAAAAACAGCGTCTTCTGTCCAGCAATCCAGCCAGGCCACCATTTCCAGCGCGTCGATGGAGTGGTTGTAGCGGGCGATCAATTCTTCGATGGCCAGTTTGTCTTCAACAAGGGCGGCTTGGACAATGGCGTTCATGGGTGAGGGGTCCTGGATTGAGGTGCGTTGGTCGGTTTGATTGATTTACCGCGCCATGTACTCGTCAAGCGTGCGGTGAAAATGCCGAATTCGGCTTTCCTGGTAATTCGACAGCGTGACACCCGGCTTCTTGGACGCCCGCACGCCGCGCTGGATGCGTTTCAGGTTGTCGGTATCCTGGTCCGTCACATCCGCAGCCGTGCCTATGCCGGGAATTTTGTGCCACGAATCTTCAATGCCAATCGTTGTGCATCGGGCCGGCGGTGGGTGGCTGCCGTCCGCACCCTTGGCAAACAGCAGCATGATTTCCATGATGGATTCTTCCGGGTTGTCGCCATGCGGGCGAAAGCGGTAGACCAGCGGCGTGGCTTGCCCGCCCCAAGGCGACAAGTTGGGAAACAGCAGGTATTGAATCAGGTCCAGCGACTCGCAATCCGACAGGCCCGACATGTCGTGCCCGGAGGATTTTGACAATCGCTTGCGCACGTGTTCGCCCATTTTGCTGCGTGCACTTTCACCCGGCGAAATCTCAATCGGTTTGTTGCCGTAAAAAGGCATGTCGCGCTGCATCGCGCTGACGATGGCCCCCTGCGGGATGTTGCCCAGCGCCGGGCT
>JANMCB010000495.1:0-2194 GCA_031360805.1 Rhodoferax sp. | reverse complement strand
GCCGTCCTTGCCGTAAACCACCAAAGCATGCTCGGCACCCAGACGTTGCAGCGCACGCACCTGAATGCCCACCAGATCCGGGTGAAACACGCCCATGAGGATATTCGGCGCGGTGGCCGGGTTGGTGAGCGGCCCGAGGATGTTGAAGATGGTGCGCACCCCCAGCTCTTTGCGGATCGGGGCGACGTGCTTCATCGCCGAGTGGTGATTCGGTGCAAACATGAAACCCACGCCGACTTGCTCAATGCACTGGGCAATCGCTTCGGGCGTGAGGTTGATGTTCACCCCCAGTGCCTCCATCACGTCGGCGCTGCCGCTTTTGCTGCTGACACTGCGGCCCCCGTGTTTGCTGACTTTGGCACCCGCCGCCGCCGCAACAAACATGGCGCAGGTGGAGATGTTGAAGGTGTGCGAACCGTCGCCGCCGGTGCCCACGATGTCCACCAGATGGGTTTTATCCGCCACGTTGACCTTGGTGGAGAACTCCCGCATCACCTGGGCTGCCGCCGTGATTTCGCCGATGGTTTCTTTTTTGACGCGCAAACCGGTGATAAGGGCCGCCATCATCACCGGCGACAACTCGCCGCTCATGATCTGGCGCACCACCTGCAGCATTTCGTCGTGAAATATTTCGCGGTGCTCAATCGTGCGCAAAAGCGCTTCTTGGGGGGTGATTTTGTTGGAATTGGGCATAGGTCTGTCGAAAGTAGTCGTAACTATTTGTGGGGCGATCCGGGCCGACGATCAAGGCTGGCGGGCACCAGCCGCTACGGCTTCTGGCTCGGGTTGCGCTTTAAAAAAGCTGCGCATCACGGCAACGGTGCGCGCGATGCCACTGGCGTCTGCATCCAGATGCGTCACGAAGCGCAGGCGGTACAAGCCGGTGATCAGGATGCCGTGCTGCTTCAGGTGAGCGATCAATTCAGCAGAACGAGCGCGGGCGGCGCCCACCAGGTCAATGAAGAGAATATTCGTTTGGGGCGAGTCGACCTTCAATTCGGGAATGTCGGCCAGACCGTCAGCCAGTTGTTGTGCCAAAGCGTGGTCTTGTGCAAGGCGCGTGACGTTGTGGTCCAGCGCATAGATTCCTGCTGCCGCCAGCACGCCGGCCTGACGCATGCCGCCCCCGGCCATCTTGCGGATGCGGTGGGCGCGGGCAATCAGCTCGCGCGAGCCGCACAGTGCCGAACCGACTGGCGCGCCCAGCCCTTTGCTGAAGCAGACCGACACGCTGTCAAAACACCCGGCAATCAGCCGCGCCTCCTGGTTGGGCTCAGAGCCATTGCGCGCCGCTTGCGCCACGGCCGCATTGAACAGGCGCGCACCGTCCAGGTGGCGGGTCAGCCCCTTGTTGGCGGCCAGCGCCGTCGCCTGCTTCACGTATTCAAACGGCAGCACCATGCCGCCCCAGGTGTTTTCAAGCGCCAGCATGCGGGTGCGGGCAAAGTGCGCGTCGTCGGGTTTGATGGCGGCTTCAATGTCGTCCAGCGACAAGCTGCCGTCGGCCTGGTGGTTCAAGGGCTGTGGCTGCACACTGCCAAACACGGCGGCGCCACCGCCTTCCCAGCGGTACGCGTGTGCCATTTGGCCGACCAGGAACTCATCGCCCCGCTGGCAGTGGCTCAAGATTGCGCAGAAATTGCTTTGGGTTCCAGTGGGCACAAACAGCGCCGCCTCGAAGCCCAGCAACCCGGCGATTTTGTCTTGCAGCGCGTTGACGGTCGGGTCGTCGCCAAACACGTCATCGCCCAAGGGTGCGGCCAGCATGGCTTCGCGCATGGCCGGCGTGGGCTGGGTGACGGTGTCGCTGCGCAGGTCAATGGTCTTTGTCATGGCGCCGAAGCAAATGGGTTGGGGATCAATTAAAAATTAACCTGTAGGTTAATTTTCATCCAAAAAAGCAGCGAAAAAAACTAAAAGTCCGGTAAAATTGGCTTCTAGTCCTCGTATTATATACAAAGTTTGCTATTTATAGTATAGCAATCTGTAAATCACAAAATTGCGGCCCGGCAATCGCCAGCTTGCGCGTCACACCACATCACATCAAAAAATTCTTCAACATCGCGTGCCCATGCTCGGTGAGGATCGATTCCGGGTGAAACTGCACGCCTTCAATTCTGACCGCATTGGTAAAACCGGTATGGCGCACACCCATGATTTCACCATCATCGGTCCAGGCGGTGATGGCGAGGTC
>JANMCB010000446.1:0-2118 GCA_031360805.1 Rhodoferax sp. | reverse complement strand
ACCATCAATGCTGACGATGGTGTCGCCGCGCTTGAGCAGTTTGCCCAAACCCAGAGGACCCAGTGGTTCGACCAACCGGACTTTAAGCACCGTTTGCGCTGTATCGCTCCAACCCAGCGCATAGCCGTAACCCGTGCGCGTTCCTTCTTCAAAAAACTGGTTGGCCGCGGCGGTGCTTTCAGAAAAACTGTAACGGTCCACCGGTTTGTAAAGCAATGAACTCAGATAATCGTCCATGGAAGCCGCCGCCGCATTGGGCACGCCCTGCCGGTCGTACCAGAAATACCGGTCATTCATGTAGTCGCGCAGCCAGGCGCGCTGGTCGCTGGTGCTGCAGGTCACCGGGCTGTTCGGGTAACCGCTGGGCAATGCCGATGGCAAGGTGGCCGATGTCGCGGGCGCTGCCGTTGTGCCACCACCACCACCGCAGGCCACGAGCAGCAGGCTGGTGACACAGCACAGAAATCCCGCCCTGAACGAAGGCTGTTTGCAATATCCCATTTGTCATTTACTCCCTTGAACCTGCCGCCTTCATGCCTCTTGTGCAATTCAGCATTGTGACGCCAAGCTTGTTACTGGGCACAGCTTACACCGCTGCTGCGGCTCGCGCTTCTTCCTGCAGGCGCAACACACGCCGCTGCACCTTGCCGGTGGTGGTCATCGGCAGTTCATCGACAAACTCGATTTCTTTGGGGTACTCGTAAGGCGCCAATTTGCCTTTGACATGGGCTTGCAGATGGGCAATCAGCGCCTCGTCAAATTTTGATTTCGCGTCGTGCGACTGGGCGCGGGCAAGGGCAAAATCCGGCGCCAGCACGACATAGGCTTTGACTACCGCACCGCGGGCTGCGTCAGGTTTGGGAACCACCGCCGCATTGGCAACGGCAGGGTGCTTGACCAGGCAGTTTTCAACTTCGCCCGGCCCGATCCGGTAACCGGCTGCCTTGAAAACATCGTCTGCGCGTCCCTGGTACCAAAGGTAGCCATCGGCATCGCGGGTGGCCAGGTCGCCGGTGCGGCACCAGTCGTCCATGCCATTCTTTCCGGTGAATTTGGCCCGTGTGGCGGAATCGTTCTTCCAGTAGCCCAAAAAAAATACGGGGTCAGGGTGGCCATGCACGTCAAAGCGGTTCACCGCCACGTCACCTGGCACGCCGACCGCGCATTCGCGCCCCTCATCGTCAATCACCATGACCCGATGGCCCGGGTAGCCTTTGCCCATGCTGCCGGGTTTTGAAGGCCAAAATTTGCCTGAATTGCCCACGATGTAATTGATTTCGGTCTGGCCGAACATCTCGTTGACTGTGATGCCGAGTTGACTCTGGCAGTAGTCAAAAACAGCATCGCCCACCGATTCACCGGCACTCATGATGGCTTGCAGCTTGAGACCAAACTGCTGGCGCACGGTGCGGCCCGGCGCGCCAGGGAACGCCTTCATCATGGCCTTGAGCGCAGTGGGGAACAAAAACGTGTGGGTCACGCCATGGTCACGCATCAGCGCCAGCGCCACCTCGGGTCCGAAACGGCCCTTGAAGGCGACGATCGGGCGGCCAAAGTACAGCGTGGGCAGCAGGGCATCCATCAGGCCGCCGGTCCAGGTCCAGTCGGCGGGCGACCAGAAAATTGCCTCTGAACTGGCGTTGGATGAGCCGTCAAATCCAAACCAGTTCTGGCTGCAGACAAAACCGCTGAGGTTGCCAATCAACGCGCGGTGTGGAATGAGGGCACCTTTGGGCGGGCCGGTGGTGCCGCTGGTGTAGATCAGCACGGCGGCCTGATCGGCCAATGTATTCACGGCCTCAAAGACGGTTGAAGCCTGCGCCATTGCCGCCGCATAGGCCAGCTCGCCAGACTGCAAGGTCAGGTTTTGCAAATTGGCAACGTCACTGGCGGTGCCGCTCGCACCATCATTCACCAAGAGCGAAACGCGCAACTGCGGGCAATTGGCGCGCACTGCGCGAAGGCTGGCTTGCGCAGCGGCATCGACAATCGCAACCACCGCTTCGCTGTCGGCCAGCCGGTATTCCAGCGCATCGGGTCCAAAAAGGATTGAAAGCGGCATCGCCACAGCGCCCATTTGCAGCACGGCGATGTAGGCCACTGCCGTGTCAAACCGCT
>JANMCB010000241.1:0-9107 GCA_031360805.1 Rhodoferax sp. | reverse complement strand
CCTCAAACGCCCCAGCGGTTCTGGAGGTCCGTGGCGAGGTCTACATGCGCCGGGACGATTTCGAAAAGCTCAATGAACGCCAGCGCGAGAAGATTGCCAGGGGCGTCAAAGGCGAGAAAACCTTTGTTAACCCGCGCAATGCGGCGGCGGGCGCGGTGCGACAGCTTGACCCGTCGATTGCGGCTCAAAGGCCTTTGAGTTTCTTTGCCTATGGCCTGGGCGAGGTTACGGCAAGCGCCGAGGGCGGGCCGGACTTCAAGTCCCATTCTGAAATGCTTCAAACCTTGAAAACCTGGGGTTTCCCGGTCTCTTCTCTGGTGCAGATAGCGACGGGTGCGGCTGAATTGGTGGCCTATCACCAGCGCGTGGGCCAGCAGCGCGACAGCCTGGGTTTTGACATTGACGGTGTCGTCTACAAAGTCAACAGCATTGCGCTGCAGAAAAAAATGGGCTTTGTCACCCGTGAGCCGCGTTGGGCCGTGGCCCACAAATACCCGGCGCAGGAGCAACTCACCACAGTGCTGGGCATTGAAGTCCAGGTCGGGCGCACCGGCAAGCTCACGCCCGTTGCCAAGCTCGCTCCGGTGTTTGTGGGCGGCGTCACGGTGACCAACGCGACGCTGCACAATGAAGACGAGGCCCGCCGCAAGGATGTGCGCGTGGGCGACACAGTCATCGTGCGCCGCGCGGGCGATGTCATACCCGAAGTGGTGTCCGTGCTGCTGGACAAGCGCGTTGCCGATGCGCCCGTTTTCACCATGCCGCCGGTGTGCCCGGTGTGCGGCAGTGCGGCCCTGCGGGAAGAGGGTGAGGCCGACTACCGTTGCACGGGCGGCCTGTTTTGCAGTGCCCAGCGCAAGCAGGCGATCCTGCACTTTGCCCAGCGCCGTGCGGTCGAGGTCGAGGGCCTGGGCGACAAGCTGGTCGACCAACTGGTCGATGCCAATATCATCAAGACGCTGCCGGATTTGTACCGCCTCGGCCTGGCTTCTTTTGCCGCGCTGGACCGCATGGCCGAAAAGTCGGCGCTGAACATTGTGCAGGCGCTGCAAAAGTCAAAGCAGACCACTTTGCCAAGGTTCCTCTACGGGCTTGGCATCCGCCACGTCGGCGAAGCCACCGCAAAGGCCTTGGCACGGCATTTTGGCAAGCTGGATGCCATCATGGACGCGACGCTGGAGCAGTTGACAGGCGTTGCCGATGTCGGCCCTATCGTCGCCTTGAGCCTGCGCACATTCTTCGACCAGGCGCACAACCGCGAAGTCGTCGAACAACTCAGGGCTTGCGGATTGACGTGGGAAGAGGGCGAGCCGGTTGAAGGCGCACTGAAGCCTTTGGCGGGCAAAACATTCGTTATCACAGGGACCCTGCCAACCCTGAGCCGTGACGAAGCCAAAGACCTGCTTGAAGCAGCCGGTGCCAAAGTGGCCGGCTCCGTCAGCAAGAAAACCAACTACCTGGTTGCGGGCGCCGAGGCCGGCAGCAAGCTGGACAAAGCGCGCGAGTTGGGGGTTGAAGTGATTGATGAAGATGGCTTGCTGGCTCTGGTGAATGCGCCTGCGTGAGCCCTGTGAAGGCCGAG
This sequence comes from Rhodoferax sp., assembly GCA_031360805.1. Lineage (GTDB taxonomy): Bacteria > Pseudomonadota > Gammaproteobacteria > Burkholderiales > Burkholderiaceae_C > JANYCG01. The sequence goes on along the minus strand of JANMCB010000241.1, from coordinate 7,525 downwards.
CCGCTAAACTGGCAGGGCGGCCTCAAAAGTGAATTGCAACACCTCTGATTTCACTCTAAGGTGTACCTATGAAAAAAGAAGCTTGCTACCGCCAACTGGACTACCAAGACCGTCAAACGATTGCCATAGGCCTTGAACAGGGTTTGAGCCTGCGTGCCATAGGTCGCGTGCTGGATCGAAGCGCGGCCACCATCAGCCGCGAGATAAGCCGCAACGGCGGGGGCATAGGCTATAGCTGCCGCTACGCCCAGCAACGCCAAGTGCGAAGACGGCGCCAAGGCAGGCCAGCGCCCAAGCTGGTCGCTGGCAACGCCCTGTTTGAATCCATCAGCGTGCTGCTTCGCCAGCGATGGTCGCCGCAACAAATCGCAGCCCACCTGGCTAAACTGCACCCTGCTGAGGCGAGCCAACGCGCCTCGCATGAAACCATCTACAACGTCATTTACGCCCAACCCCGAGGAGAGCTGCGCAAAGAGCTGATTGCCTGTTTGCGCATGGCCCGTGCCAAGCGCTGGCCGCGCTCCAAGGGGGAGGATCGGCGTGGACACATGGCCGACATGCTGAGCATTCACGTGCGCCCACCCGAGATTGAGGATCGTCAGTTCCCCGGGCATTGGGAAGGCGACTTGATCAAAGGCGAGCTCAACCAAAGCGCAGTGGGCACGCTGGTGGAGCGCAATACCCGGCTGCTGATCCTGGTGAAGCTGCCCCACCCGAACCCGTCCACAGCGGCCAACGTGCTGCAGGCCTTCACAGACAAGCTCATCACCATTGCCAAGCCAATGCGCAAGACTCTGACTTACGACCGGGGCAAGGAGATGACGCACCACCAACAGCTCAGCATCAACACCGGCATTGCGGTGTATTTCTGTGATCCGCACAGCCCATGGCAGCGTGGCACCAATGAAAACACCAACGGCCTGATTCGCCAGTTCTTGCCCAAGGGCACCGACCTGTCGGTCTACAGCCAAGAGCAGCTTGATGTCATTGCAGACCTGATGAACGGCAGGCCCCGAAAAACGCTGGACTGGTGCACGCCCCTTGAGGTCTACAACACTTGGTTAACAAAACTTGAAGAACCAGCCACAGCCCTGCAATAGAATCCCTTGTGTTGCACTTGAATTTGAGAGCGCCCAGTATGAACCGCCAAGCGACGCTCCGCATCCTGGAGCAACACAAACCCCACCTTGCCAGCCAGTTCGGCGTGGTCACGCTGGCGCTGTTCGGCTCAACCGTTCGGGATAGCGCCACTGCAAAAAGTGATGTAGATGTGCTGGTTGGGTTTGATGGACCTGCAACAGCCAGGCGCTACTTCGGTGTTCAGTTTTATCTCGAAGATTTGTTGGGCCGTCCAGTTGATCTGGTGACCGACAAGGCGCTTCGGGCAGAGCTGCGGCCGTCAATTGAGAGGGAAGCTGTGCATGTCTGATGCAACGCCAAACCGCGAGTGGCGCTTTTATCTTGATGACATGATAGGATTTTGCGAGCGGGTGGAAATTTTCACCCACGGTTTTGATCAAGACAGTTTTGTGAGTGATGGTATGCGTTTTGACGCAACTGTTCGCAATCTTGAATTGATTGGCGAAGCCGCTACGCATATCCCGGAGGCAGCCCGTCTAGCGTCGCCCTCCATCCCCTGGAGGATGATCATCGCCACTCGAAATCAACTCATTCACGGCTATTTGGGAATTGACAATGACACACTTTGGAGCATTGTTAAAACTGAAATTCCTGCGCTTTGGTCTGCTTTGCAACAGTTGAAAGGGTCGACGGCGCCATGACAATCCGTGAAATCCTCAAAATGGGCGACCCGCGCCTGCTGCGCGTTGCGCCGCCTGTGGCGCAATTCGACACCGATGCGCTGCACCTGCTGATTACCGACATGCTGGACACCATGCGTGCGGCGAATGGCGCGGGCCTTGCCGCGCCGCAGATTGGCGTCGATCTGCAACTGGTGATCTTTGGCACCGGTGAGCGCACCCTGCGCTACCCGGATGCGCCACCGATTCCGCGCACGGTGTTGATCAACCCGGTGATCATGCCAATTGGCGTTGATGAGGCGCTGGATTGGGAGGGTTGCCTGTCGGTTCCCGGCCTGCGTGCCCAGGTACCGCGCTGGGCGCAGATTCGCTACACCGGGTTTGACCAGTTCGGCGATGCAATTGACCGCACAGTGGACGGTTTTCACGCCCGGGTGGTGCAGCATGAATGTGATCACCTCATCGGCAAGCTGTACCCGATGCGGGTGCGGGATTTCACCCAGTTTGGCTTTACCGAGGTGCTGTTTCCAGGGCTGGAACCTGTGGCGGATGACTAAAAAATGAACCTGGAGGTTAATTTTTGGTTCAAGTGAACCTTCAAATTGTCAAAAAAATGGTCAAATAGGCCTCTAGCTCTTGTATTATATAGATAGTTTGCTATTTTATATGTAGCAATTGACAGGCTAACTGTTCGCGGCAGTATTTGCGCAATTTGCTCTGCACAAATTCATGTCGACTTCACTCCAAAACTGAAAGAATCCGCGTTGGGCTGTTGACACTATGCGTAAATAACCGCACCAACGATTACTGCCGTGTCAAGGATCACCCATCCTACGCAAGGCAAATAGATGTTCTTGTCGCCCTGTTGTAGTCCGTACCAAAACCAGAGAATCGCTGACAGGAGGTAAGCACTCCACGACACCACGGATACCCCGGCGGCCTGATGACCGATCCAAATTGTCAAAACCTGCGGAACCGTCATCAGCATCGTGAAGACGGACATGGCGCCCAGCAGTCGACTCATGACTGTCTTGGATTGATCAGTCTCAGTGACGGGTGCTGCGGGGACTGGTGCCATTGCTTTCTCCCTGATTGCCGGGACGTATAACCATTGACGGTTGACAAATTGCTTCCAGGCGACTCCCGTTGCAATAGCGTTTGACCCCAGATCTAAAGTGATTTAAGGTATTGGGCCAAATCAGCGATTTGGTTCGCCGTCAGACCCAAAGCCAGCTTCGTGTTGTACGTTTGGACGACGGCCTCCAGCGTCGGTGCCGTCCCGTTGTGGAAGTAAGGCGGATGGTGCCAAAGCCCTTTGAGCGGTGCAGTCCGATACTGCTTGGTTGCACTGCGCGATGCGTAGCTGGGCGCCCCGTTAGGCTCGGGTTCGCTCACTGCGTCACTGGGAGGGTGCAAGCGCAGATTGGCGTCCGTGAACAGGGCTCCACTGTGGCAGGTCACACACTTTCCAGCATTGTTGAAGACGAGTTTGCCTCTGTCGGCTGCGACTGCATCGAAACTTCCTGCTGGTGCGGGCGGTGAAGCGATAGAGAGCTGATACGCCTGCAGGGCCGGTAGTTTTGCCGAGATCAGGTCTTCTGTGCCGTTGGTGACTTTGATGCCAAGCCGGGGTTCGACAAATGTGCCGTGGCCGCCCATCTGGGTCACGCCCACGTAGCGGTTCCAGTAGGCCAGGTCGTCACCGTCGCCAGTGGAGATGATCTTGTTGAGGCCCGCGAGGCCGTAAGCCGGCGGGATGACTTGCGGCCCGTTCTTGCCGTCCAGATTAAAACGCGGATCGTACTTGCCGGGACCCCATGAGTTGTAGACCGCCTTGACCACGGGGCTAAGCGCTGGCGACAGGGCAATGATGGCCCCGGGGTTGAGGTCGCGGTTCGGCCAGCCATCGAGTCGCTTGCCAATCCCGGGCGCAAAGGAGTTGTCAACGGTCGAATGGCACAGGGCACAGGTCACACCGACACGCGTCAGCATATCCTTGCCATTGATGGTCTCGACTGTGCCCTTCAATCCAACGACCGCGTTGAGCTTAAGCAACGCCACCGTCGTATCGGGGCTCTTCAAATCGACTGAGCCGTTTTGTATTCCTGTCACGACCGCCGCTGGCAGTGCTTCAGCATCGACCTTCAGTCCGACTGACAGGGCGGTCGTCGGATCGACCGCCGAGCGGATCACTTCATGCATGCGCAGCGTGTCGGTCCATTGGGTCTCATCCCCAAATGTATCGAAGCGGAATATCTGCTTGCCCTGCGCGACGAGGGCAGCTTGCTCGGCTGCCGAGTTGTCGCGGGAATTGCTGCCACAGGCAGTGATCGCTGCAACTGCAGCGGTAATGGCCGCAGCCAATACTGGACGGGTGTTCATGGCGGGTTCCTTTTGAGTTGGTTAGCGCGTCAACAGGGGCGCATTCGAGGGTTTGATTCACATGTTTGAGGTAGGCAATCAGGTCGGCGCGATCCTTGGGGTTCGCGACGCCGTGGTAGGTCATAGCACTGCCCGGCACCATCTTGAGTGGCTTGGTGAGGAAGCGGTCAAGGGTTTGCTCGCTCCAGGTAATATTTGATTTCTTCATTGTTTCGTCAACATTCAACTCTTCGACCGCGCGCAACATGAAGACCGTGCGATCGACGCCAGGTAACAGGTCGATGCGGGCTTCCAGCAAACGCCGTACCTCCGCGCGCATTGCGCGGTTGTGGGGTTGCCGGCCGAGGTCACCTTCCAATGTCGCTTCGGGCTGCGGTTCAACCCTGTCTGCGGATCCGTCCTGTGGAATGACCTGTGCACCAGGTCGGCGCAGACGCCCAAGAGACTCATTGATGACGATGCGCACCAGCCAAGTGGAAAGCTTGGCATCGGCCCGAAAAGCTTTCAGGGCATGCCAGGCGCGCAGATAAGCTTCCTGCAGGGCATCTTCGGTTTCGGCACCGTTTTTCAAGACATTACGGGCTGTTCGAAGCAGCAGCCTGTTGTGGCGGCGCATGATGCATTCGAACGCAACGGGGTTGTCCGCCGCAGCGCTGGCCAAAAGCGCGCTGTCGCTTAATTGTTCCGGGTTTGACGCAGGTGCTGGGGTCGGTAAGGTTTTCATTTTTGACCTTGTGCCCATTAGACGGAGAGGATATTAATTGCGTTTCAAGCGCGCCATCGTCTGAAACCTTGAAACAAAGTAGGACGCTTCCTACCGTCCTGTGAGGCCTATTTAAGCTGCGTTGGGTGTGGGGCCTCAGTCTGTTTCGACTGTGTTGGGTTGTGCCTTGTCCACTTGGTTGGTTGCAGAATGTCGCTGTCGGGGAGGCACACGACTGGGAGGGTTGCCGGTCGCCTGACGGTTTTCACGCCCGTGTGGTGCAGCATGAATGTGATCACCTCATCGGCAAGCTGTACCCGATGCGGGTGCGGGATTTCACCCAGTTTGGCTTTACCGAGGTGCTGTTTCCAGGGCTGGAACCTGTGGCGGATGACTAAAAAATAAACCGGGAGGTTAATTTTTGGTTCAAGTGAACCTTCAAATTGTCAAAAAACGGGTAAAATAAGCCTCTAGCGCTCGTGTTATATGGATATCTTGCTATTCATTACATAGCAAAAACCTCTGCCGATTTCTAGAGCCTGAATTGCCGAATTCACGCTGCAAACCGAAAATCTCAGGCTGAAAGCGCCTCCAGCAACTCGGTTTCAATCTCGATCTGCGCCTTGTTCTGCTGCAGCTCAGCCCCGTCAATCAGGAAGGTATCGTCAACCCGTTCGCCCAGTGTGGCGACTTTGGCCAGTTGCAGGTTGATGTGGTGTTTGGCCAGCACCCGTGCCACGCTGTAGAGCAGGCCGACCCGGTCACTGGCGGAAATATTCAAGAGCCAGCATTGGGCTTTTTCATCCGGGCGCAGGCTGACGCGCGGCGCAATGGGAAAGCTCTTGACCCGCCGCGACACCCGACCGCGCCCGGGTGGCGGCAAGGGGCCGTTGGTGGCAATGGTCTTCGCCAGTTCATGCTCCAGCATGCTGGTGACTTCGCGGTACTCTTCAGGGTCAGCCGAGGTGACGATCTGGAAGGTATCCAGCGCGTGGCCACTTTTGGTGGTGTGGATGCGGGCATCCAGAATGCTGAAACCGCGCTGGTCAAAGTAGCCACAAATGCGGGCGAACAGGTCGGCTTGGTCGGGCGTATAGACCAGCACCTGCAGACCTTCACCGGCAGGCGAGCGGCGTGCCCGCACGATGGGCTTTGGGGAGTTGACAAAGCGCGACAGCTGTTTGGTGTGCCAGGCGATGTCAACCGCATCGTGGCGCATGAAGTAACCCACATCCAGCGTGTCCCAGAGCGGCTTGTGGGCCTCAAACGGCATGGCGTACAGGGCAACCATCACCAGCGCTTCACGCTTGCGGGCTTCAACCTCGGCAAGCGCATCCGGGGCGCGGCCGCCCAGCGCGCGCAGCGTGTAGCGGTACAGGTCTTCCAGCAGCTTGCCCTTCCAGGCGTTCCAGACTTTGGGGCTGGTGCCGCGAATGTCGGCCACGGTCAGCAGGTACAGCGCCGTCAAATAGCGCTCGCTGCCGACGTGCCGGGCAAAGGCGGCAATCACGTCAGGGTCGCTCAGGTCGGACTTTTGCGCAATTCGGCTCATGCTCAGGTGTTCACGCACCAAAAACTCGATCAACTGGGTGTCGTCGCGCTCCAGTGCGTGCTGCTTGCAAAAACGCCGCGCGTCGGTCGTGCCCAGCACCGAATGGTCGCCACCCCGGCCCTTCGCAATGTCGTGAAACAGGGCCGCCACGTAAAGTATGAAAGGTTTGTCCCAACCGGCGGCCAACTGCGAGCAGAACGGGTACTCGTGGGCATGTTCGGCAATGAAAAAACGCCGCACATTGCGCAGCACCATCAGGATGTGCTGGTCGACCGTGTACACGTGAAACAGGTCGTGCTGCATCTGGCCCACGATTCTGCGAAACACCCACAGGTAGCGCCCCAGCACGGAAGTCTGGTTCATCAACCGCATGGCGTGGGTGATGCCGTCGTGCTGCATCAGGATCTGCCTGAAAGTCGCCTGGTTGACCGGGTCGTTGCGAAACCGGCCATCCATGAGGGTGCGGGTGTTGTACAGCGCGCGCAAGGTACGGGCCGACAGCCCTTTGACGCCGACGGTGGTTTGGTAGATCAGAAAAGTTTCAAGAATGGCGTGCGGCTTGCGCTGGTACAGGTCGTCACTGGCCACTTCGATCATGCCGGCCTTGTCGAAAAAGCGTTCATTGATGCGGCGCGGCTCGTGCGTTTGCGGGCTCAGGCGCTCGTCGATGTTCATCAGCAGAATCTGGTTCAGCTGCGTCACCGCTTTGGCCGCCCAGTAGTAGCGGCGCATCAGGGCTTCGCTGGCACGCACGGGGAGCTTGACGCCGTCGGGCGATTCCGATGCATAGCCAAATGAGTTGGCGACAGCGGTTTGCAGGTCAAACACAAGTCGATCTTCCCGCCGCCCCGAGATCAGGTGCAGCCTGGCGCGGATCAGCTTGAGCAGGGCTTCATTGCGCTTGATCTGCTTGACCTCGAACGGGGTCGCCAGGCCATTGCGTGCCAGCTCATCCCAACCCGTACCCAACCCTGCTGCATTGGCGACCCAGAGAATCACCTGAAGGTCGCGCAGGCCGCCAGGCGACTCCTTGCAGTTGGGTTCCAGTGAATAGGGCGTGTTCTCAAACTTGTTGTGCCGCTGGCGCAACTCGAGGGTCTTGGCCACAAAGAAGGCTTTTGGGTCAAT